>NZ_JBEXDZ010000041.1:0-62112 GCF_040606085.1 Streptomyces sp. NPDC005485
GTCGTACGCCCCTCGGCGTCGGGCGCCGACGGGTGGAGGAACCGGAAACGGTAGCTGCTGCCCCCGCTGGTCGCGTCACATGTCGCACAGCGACGGGTCCTGCACCAGGATCGCCTGGTAGACGTGGTGCAGTCGGCGGCTCGGCTTGAGCCCCAGTTCCTGGTCGAGCCACTTGCGGGTGCGGTGGAAGATGTCGACGGCCTCGGACTGGCGTCCACACCGGTAGAGCGCGATCATCAACTGCTCGCTGAACCGCTCCCGTTCGGGATACTGCGCGAGCAACTGCTTCAGCTCAGCCACGACGACCCCCGCTTCGCCGGCCTGGAGCTGTGCTTCGATGAGGTCTTCCCTCGCAGTTTTGCGCTGTTCGTCGAGACGGAGCGCCACGGCTCGGCACCGCGGACCGTCGCTCGCGTCCAGCAGGGCAGGGCCCCGCCACATGGAAAGGGACTTGCGCAGCAGGTCCATGGACTCCTGCGGCTCCCGGCTGACCAGGCTCGCCCCCTTCTCCGCCGTACGCAGGAAGCGGTAGGCGTCCAGCGCGTCGTCGGGGGCTTCCAGAAGGTAGCCGTTGTCGACGGTGCGGATGAGCGGCTTCTCCGGGCTGTCGAGCCCGAGTTCGCCCAGGGACTTGCGCATGCGCTTCACATTCGCCTGCAGGGCGTTCCGCGCGTTCTTGAGCGGTGCCTCGCCCCACAGTTCGTCGATCAGCTCGTCGAAAGCGACAACCTGACCCGGATTCAACGCCAGCATGGTGAGCATGACGCGTATCTTCTTCGCCCGCAGGCCGACGGTTCTGTCACCGTCACCCACGAGCATCGGACCCAATATTGAGATGTACACCAAAACCCCGTCCCTACCTATGAATTGCAGCCGCGAGCTCCCATCTCGCGATCTCAAGCCGGCATGCGGAACCGCGACTCGCTTCTTCCGCCCGGCCTGACACAGGGGAAAACCTGGGAGTCAATTGGAACTTGATCAATTATCGGTCACACCCGGCCGATTCGGCACTGTACCTTCGTACATGAGCTGGTACGCCTGGGCCACGAGGCCCACCTGAAGCCGTGATTCCACTTCCAGTTTGGCCAGAATGCTCGCGACATGCGCCTTTATGGTGCGCTCCGTGACATGGAGCCGGGCCGCGATGCCGCGGTTGGAATGCCCGGCACCCAGCAGAGAAAAGACCTGCATCTCCCGTTCGGACAACGCGCCGACACGGGTGAGCTCCTTCATCCAACGCTCCGACGGCGCGCCGTCGTCACCGTGCATGCGTCACTCCCCCTGATCGCCCTGCTTCCCCCGTGGTGCGCCTAGCAGAAAGTCGGAGCTGAGCCAAACAGGCCAGCCGGTCCCCGTCCTCGCCGAACGCACCGCGAGTCTACAACTTCCACAACTTTGGCCACAGGGTTAACAAGTTGAACACCTGAAACTCACTGTTGAATGCTGAACGGAACTGGCGCGCACACGAAAGCGTGGCTGTGAGGAGGGGCCGAGCCCCATCCTCACAGCCACGCGTGGAAGCCAATACTCGGCGGCTCCTGCGAACTGCCGTCAGGCCACTGTGTTCTGCGTCACCGTCACAGCACCGGTGCGCGCTCCGCCACCGACGCCGGGATCACCGCCGGCCTGCTCTCGTCCTGGTGCGCGAGCCGCGAGGGCCACCAGGTCTTCCAGCCCAGCAGGGTGACCACGGCCGGCAGGACGACGATCCGGATGAGCGTGGCGTCCAGCAGCACTGCGCACGCCATGCCTACGCCCATCTGCTTCATCTCGATGAAGTTCAGCGAGGCGAGCAGTGCGAACACGCAGACCATGACCACCGCGGCGCTCGTCACGACACCCGCCGTACGCGTGATGCCCTGCTCGACGGCGTCCCGGATGGACAGCCCGCCACGCGCCGCCTCCCTGATCCGGCTGACCACGAAGACGTGGTAGTCCATCGACAGTCCGAGCAGGATCACGAAGAGCATCAGCGGCAGCCAGGCCACCACCCGGCCCGTGGACTCGAAGTTGAGGATGCCCTCGGCCCAGGTCCGCTGGAAGATCAGCGCGAGCAGGCCGAACGAGGCGACCGCGGACAGCACGTTGAGGACCACGGTGATCAGGGCGAGCGTGATCGACCGGAAGGCGATGGCCATGACCAGGAAGGTCAGCAGCAGCGCCACCCCGAGCACCCACGGCATCTTCTCCACCACGTTCGCGCGGTAGTCCACGTCGTACGCCACATCGCTGCCGCCGACCGCGAACTCGGCGCCCCGCACCGTGCCGACCGTGTCCGGCGCGATGTCCTCGCGCAGCACGGTCAGGGACTGCCGCGCCTTGTCGGAGCTGCTGTTGAAGCGCGTGCCGACGGCGATGGTGCTGACCGTGCCGTCCTTCGAGGTACGGATCTCGGGCGCCGGGGTGTGCACGAACAGGCTGTCCTTCGCGGCCCGGTCGACCAGCTCGATCACCGCGGAGTGCAGCTGCTTCGCCTCCCCGGCGGGCACCTTCACGGCGATGATGTGCGTGTCGGCCTGGCTCGGGAAGGACCGGGTCAGCCGCTCGTTGGCCTGCATCGCGGGGATCGACTTGGGCAGGTCGTCGATGCCGGTCGCCTTGAGCCGCAGGTCGAGGGCCGGCACCGCGAGGGCGAGCAGCGCGCCGACCGAGAGCACGAGGGCGATGACCGGGTGGCGCAGCGACGGCTTGAGCATCGCCGACCACAGGCGGGGCTTGACGCCGCCCTTCTGGGTGAGCCGCCACACCAGCGGTACCCGCGGTTTGTCGAGGTAGCGGCCGAACTTGGAGAGCATCGCCGGCAGCACGGTGAGCGAGGCGAGGATGGCGATCGCGACGACGAGGACCGCCCCGGTGGCCATCGACTCGAAGGCGATGTGCCCGGCGAGGTAGAGCGCGCCCATGGAGACCATGACGACCAGGCCCGAGGTGAGCACGGAGTGGCCGGAGGTGGCCGCCGCGATCTCGATGGCGTCGATGTTGTCGGCGCCCAGGGCCCGTTCCTCGCGTTGTCGTTTGAGGTAGAAGAGCGAGTAGTCGACGCCGATCGCCATGCCCATCAGCACGATGATGTGGGTGACCGGGCCCGGGTCGGGGACGAGCTGGGAGGCGACGCCCCACAGGCCGAGTCCGGCGAGCACCGACGAGATGCCCAGGATGACGGGGACGCTCGCGGCGACGATCGCGCCGAAGACGAAGACCATGACGATCAGCGTCACGGGCAGGCTCAGCACGGTGGCCCGCCCGAGGTCCTTCTCCAGCAGGTCGTTCAGGCCGGCCTTGATGGAGCCGGCGCCGACGAGTTCGACGCGTACGTCGTGGTGGGCGCGCTGGGTCGCGGCCACCTTGTCGAGCAGCGGCTGGACGCGGTCGGCGGCCGTCTCGGGGTCGCCCTTGAGGGTCACGGGGACCAGCAGGGCCGAGCCGTCCGGCGCGGGCACCGGGGCGCCGACCGAGGCGACGCCCTTCTCGCTCTTCAGGGCGGCAGCGGCGTCCTCGGCGGCCGCTCGCGCCCGGTCGGCGTCGAGCTTGCCCTCGTAGGGCGTGACCAGGATGTTCTCCACCGCCCGGTCCTGCAGGCCGCCGCTCTTGGCGATCTCGGCCGACCGGCCGGACTGGCCTATGGACAGGTCCGAGTTGGTGGCCGCCCGTGTACCGGTCGCACCTCCGACCACCAGCGCACCCAGGACGAACACCACCCAGAGCGTCATCGCCCACCAGGGATGGACGGCGCTCCACCGAGCAGTCCTGGTGATCAGGTTGCTGCCTCCCACGATTACTCTCCCCTCCTCAAACAAAATGCCCGGAATCGCGTGACACGGGCCTGACTTCCGGGTTTTGACCGGTGTATTGCCGTGCGCTCTGACGTACTCAAATCTAGTGACGCCGTGGCACACGATCACGGGTACAAGTACGCCGGTGTGGGGGGGAGTTTCTTCTACTTGACACCTCGCCCGATCCCCTTGGCGTCGGGTTCCACTGGCGGAATTGAATACCACATTTTCCGCGACACGCAAAAGGGGCCGTCGCCCAACAGCGCGACGGCCCCCGAATAGTTCTCGGGGAGTGACAGATCCGCAACTCTCCAAGGCCCGGGAAGCGGACCGTGCAGAGCACGTACGACAGCCTGGCACTCGGCGTCGGCGACGGCGAGTGCCATTCCCTGGGTGAGACGGCCGCCCGCCGCCTTCACACAGGCCTCCTTTCTGGTCCACAGCCGGCCGAAGGCGTCGGGGCCCTCCCGCTCGACCAACTCACGCTCGTTCCCTGGGAAGTAACGCCGGGAAAGTCGCATGATGTCCAGTTCCGCGCGGGCCAGCTCGACATCCACCCCGACCGGCCTCGCGGCCAGCGCGACGAGGGCGATGTCGCCCGAGTGCGAGAGGCTGAAGTGGAATTGCCCCGCATCCTCGACGCGGGGCTTTCCCCAGCGGCCGCGGGTGAATCGCACCGCCTGCGGCGCACGGCCGAGACGCTCGCCGATGACGATCCGGGCGGCGGCGTGCGCGATCACAAAGCGCCGCCGCATTCCGGGCCGTACTCCCATCCTGGCGCGCGTCTTCTCGTCGTCGTCGAGGAGGTCTTCCCACGCGGACCAAACCGCGGGGTATTCGTCGCCGGCCGGTCCGCCCCCGCCGCCGTCGGGGCCGTCAAGCGGAATGTGCCAGACCTCCACCTGATCGATGCCGCCTTCGCGGAATGTCCCGTTCAGTTCCGGCCCACCTTTCCTGTGTGGAGCCCCTGGAAGAGGTTGAGTTTCTGGATGGTGCGTGTCCCTTCCATGAACTCCACGCCGCGCGCGTCCCGGGCGAGCTTGTCCAGCAGGGGGTGGTCGACCCGGGCGCCGGGCCCGAAGAAGCCCGGTGCCGCGAGCGTCACCTCCTCCGCGAGCTCGCAGGCCCTGGCCTTGGCCGCCGAGGCGAGATGCCCGGCGGACGGCCGCGCGTCCACGGCAAGGGCGGCGCGGTAGGTCAACTGGCGTGCCGCGTCGATCCGTTGGCCGAGCGCCTCGTACAGGTCCCGCTCCGCTCCGCGCAGCCGCCCGCGGTGCTCGGCGACGTACTCATGGGCGGCCCGGGCGATCCCGAGGGCGATCGCGGCGACGCTCGGGCGCAGTTGGTTGAAGACGGCGACGATGCTCCACATGCCCCGGCGCGTCGCAGGCAGATGCGCACCGAGCACCCGCTCCGCCGGCACATGCACGGAGTCGAGCGTGATCCGCGTCAGCTGCACGCCGCGCAGCCCGACCGTGGGCAGCGGCTCGGCACGGAACCCGGGGTCGGAGGTGTCCACCAGGACGGCCAGCACGCCGAGCCGCTCGGTACCGGCGACCCGGGCGAAGACGGCACCCACGTCGGCGCGGGCCGCGTTGCCGACGTAGCGCTTCTCCCCGTCGAGGACGTACGAGCCGTCACCGGTCGGCGTCAGCGTGGAGGTCATCTCCCCGATGGCGGAGCCGCGTTCGGGCTCGGTGAGGGCGAAGCAGGTCCAGCGGGGCCGCTCGGCGAGAATGCCGTACACCCAGTCCCGCTGCTCCTGGCTGCCGAGGACGCTCAGCAGCACCCCGCACATCGACGCGCCCGGCGAGGCCAGCATCATCCCGGCGTCGCCGCGCGCCAACTCCTCGCTCACCAGCACCCGTTCGAGGGTGGCCAGGCCGTGCGCGGGCCCGCTGCCCGCCTCCGGGCCGGCCCGGTCCCAGTCGGGCGGCACCTCGTGCCCGGCGAGGAACCGTACGGCCGGCAGATCGAGGTAGCGGTGGATGGCGTCGGGGTCCCGGTCGAGTTCCAGGGCGCCCGCGCGCAGGTCGTCGGCCCAGCGCCGGACGTATTGCTGAGTGGTGGCGAGGGAGCCGGGCAGGGTGATCACGCGTCCGCCTCCGTCGTGCCGCCGCAGTACACGTCTGCGAGGAGTTCCGAGGCGTGCGCGGTCATGCCCGGGCCTTCCGCCGTGAAGCCGTGGGCGCCCAGCAGCCGCAGCAGCGTCCGGTCGGCCCGGGTGATCTGCGCCTGCAGCCGGGTGAGTTCGCGTTCGTCGATCGGCGGGCGGGGGCCGAGCGGCACGGCGACGCGGTCGATGCCGTCGGCGAGGTCGTCGAGGAAGCCCTCGATCTCCAGGTGTTCGATGAGTACGTCGGCGAGCGCGCCCTTGACCATCTGCTGCATCAGCAGCGAGGTCCCCTCGACCTGGCGCAGCGCCAGATACGCGATGGAGGCGTCCCGCAGCCGCTCGGACACGCCGAGCCGCAGCCAGGCCAGTCCGGTGCTCCAGTCGCGGGACGCGGACGGTGACACGGACCCGGCGACGGCATCCGCGTCGCCCTCGCCGGGCCGCAGCACGGCGAGCCCGGGCACGGGACCGTCGTCGTCCCGGGACTCCTTGAGCTCACTGAACTCACTGAGCCGGCGACGCTCGTGCCCGTCGCCGGTTGCGCCGTCGCCTGCGCCCGTGCCCTGTTCCGCCTGCTGCTCGCGCCGGGCGTCCTCCGCCTCCATCGCGGCGAACTCCTCCAGGAGCTCCTTGGGCAGTACGGCGTGGCCGCGCGGCCCGCGCGGCGACGCGCCGGGGGACAGGGCGCGGACCAGGAGGGTCAGCGCGGGCACCAGGCCGTCCGCCCGCGCGCTCACCCGAGCCTCCCGCCAGTGCTCACGCACCTCGGCCGGAACCGTCATCGGACCCCAACTCCCCCGCATCGAGCGTGCAATAGGCCAGGAAGTCGCGTTCCCGGTCGTAGTCGGCCACCACCACATGCCGGCCCCGGGCCGGCGCCGCGACAGCCGTCCCGAGGAGCGCCGTCCAGACGCCGGTGCACGGCTGACCCGGCGGGGCACTGGTCAATTCGCCTTCCCACGACGGCAGTTCGACCCGTCCCCCGGCCGCTTCCGCGGTCAGTCCCGCCCCCGCGACCACCGCGGCCGCCCGGTCCCACTCGGCGAACACCGCGTCCGAAGGCCGTCCCTGCGCCATGCCGCGGACGGCGCCGCCGCCCCCGTCCCACTCCAGAAGCAGTGCCACCGCCGTGTCCGCCCGGACGGGGTCGTGTTCCCGCCCGGGCACGGTGAACGGCTGCGTGCCCTGGTCGACGACCATCAGCAGCAGCCGCCGGAAGCCGCACCGCCGCGCGTACTCCACCGCCACCCGCAGTGCGCTGAACGGCGCCAGGACACCCTGGTCGGACAGCGCGAACGAGAGGGGCTCGCCCGGCAGGCGGCCCTTCAGACAGGACGCGACGAGTTCGGCGTGGTCGAAGTCCGGGGTGGCGTAGGCGACGACCACCACCTCGGGGCACTCCTCGGCCGACAGCGGCCCCAGCGCGTCCAGGGCGCCGTTCGCCAGCTCCACCGAGGTGCGCCGGCCCCCGTCGGCGTACCGCTCGGGGTCGAAGGGCACCGAGTAGGGGGCGCCCATCTCGCGGAAGAACTCCTCCCGCACACCGACCGGTTCGTACGGCACGCCCGGGCCCGCCGCGGTGTGCCGGGCCGCCCGGACGACCCGGGGCACGGCCGCCGGTGCGTCCGCCGTCGCGCGAGGGCGCCGCACGGGCGCAGTCGTACGGAACATGCCTAGGCGCTCGCTTCCGCCGCGACGAAGTCGGCGAGCGAGCCCACCGTCTCGAAGTGCGTCATCTCCAGCTCCTCGGCGTCGAACTGCACACCGAGGAGCTCCTCGATGGTGATCAGCAGTTCGAGCGCGCTGCTGGAGTCGAGGCCCAGCTCGTCGAAGAGCCGCACGCTCTCCTCGGCGCCGGACACGTCCTTGTTGAGGACCTCCGACAGGCCCTTGCGGACGGCGTCGACGTAGGGGGCGCGCTCCGCACCGGCGACGGCGACTGCGGTGTTCTCGCTCATGTGGTTCTTCTCCTTGGATCCGTGGGTTGCGGTCAGTTGTCTTCGGCACCGGCGGGTTCGCCGGTGGTCTCGGTGGCGTCGTACAGCCGCTGGCGGCCGAGCATCACCTCGACGTCGTCGCGCTCGCGGATCAGGTGCGCCCGCCCGTCCAGGACGAGGACCTCGGCCGGGTAGCCGTGGCTGAGGAAGTGCACCGGCGAGGCCGTCGGCCCGTACGCGCCGGAGCGCTGTACGCCCACGAGCTCGCCGGCCCGCAGCGCCGGCATGGGCACCTTCTTGCCGATGACGTCGTTGGGCGTGCACAGCGGTCCTGTGATGTGCCAGGGCTCGGTGGCGGGCTCGTCGAGGCGCTCCAGGGCGGCCATCGGGAAGTTCCGCTTCACGTACGAGCCGATGCCGACCGCCGCCATGTGGTGGTTGGTGCCGCCGTCGGTGACGGCGAAGTTCTCCCCCATCGACGTCTTCGTGTAACGCACGCGCGTCACATAGGTGCCGGACGCGGCGACGAGGAAGCGGCCCAGCTCCATGATCATGCGGGTGTCGGGGTGCGTGTCCCTGAAGCCGGCGATCAGCGGGTTGAGCTGGGCCGTCAGCTCGGCGAGGTCGAGGTCCTTCTCGTTGTCGAAGTAGGCGATGCCGAGGCCGCCGCCGACGTCGACCATCTCCAGCGGGAAGCCGAAGTGCCCGGCGATGCGGTCGGCCAGCTCCAGGATCCGCCGGGTGTTCTCGACGACGGTGTCCTCGCCGAGGATGCGCGTGCCCAGGTAGACCTGGACGCCCATGAGCCGTACGCCGGGATGGCGGGCCCCGAGGTCGGGGGCCTCGGCGAGCAGCTGCTCCTCGTCCATGCCGAACTGCCGCGGCTTGCCGCCCATCGTCAGGCCCGAACCCTTGACGGTGAAGCTCGGGTTGACGCGCAGCGCGACCGGGGCGACGACACCGCGTTCACGCGCGACCTCGTCGATGAGGGCCAGTTCGCCGAGCGACTCGCACACGACGGCGTAGATGCCCTCGTCGAGACAGGCTGCCAGTTCGGCGCGGCTCTTGCCGGGGCCGAGGAAGATGATGTCGTACGGCGCCACGCCCGCGCGGCGTGCGGTGACCAGCTCGGTCAGCGAGGACACCTCGGCCCGGGCGCCGCAGCGGTGCAGCAGCGAGCAGACGGAGATGTTCGGGTTGGCCTTGAGGGAGTAGAAGACCTCCAGGGCGGGGTGCAGGTGAGTGCGCAGCCCCTGGAAGCGGGTGCTGATCTCCTCGCCGTCGTACAGGTAGAGGGGGGTGCCGAACTCCTCGGCGAGCCCGGTGATGCCGAGGCCCTGCACCTCGAATGCGACGCTCACGTTCAGCTCCGTTCCGTGTGGGCCGCGAGGCGGCGGGTGATGTCGGTGTCGAGGGCCTCGACGTCGTCGTCGCAGGCGGCCACGAGGACGCCGTACAGCCGGCCCTCGAAGCCGCTCTCACCGGCGCCTGCCGCGGCGGCGTTGACGGTGGCGTAGTTGTTCACGAAGAGGCCGCGCGTGCCGCGCTCCTCCAGGAGCAGCCCGTCCAGGACCTCACGCAGCTCGGCGAAGGGCAGCGGCCGGGTCAGGCGCAAGGAGAAGTGTCGGGCGACGGCGACCTCGTCGGGTCCTGCCAGGCCCTCGTGCACCACGTTCTGGTAGGTGGACATGTTGTTGCGGGCGTTGATCTCGACGACCGGGTAGAGACCGTCGTCGGGGTCGACCATCGCGTCGACGCCGACCACGCCGAAGTAGCCGTCGGCTGCGAGCCGTTCGCCCAGCAGGTCCGCGGTCCCGGCGATCTCGGTGACCTGGTCGGCGGTCAGCCGGGCCGGCATGCGGTGGCCCTTGTGGACGCCGCCCTCGGTGAGGAGTTCCTTGACGAAGTCGAAGTGCACGGAGCCGTCCTGGCCCACCGTGAACTGGTAGTTCAGGTCGGCGCGCTTGGCGACCCACTCCTCGATCACGAGGGCGGTGCGCGGCGCCGTGCCGTCGGCCGCCGCCGCGCGCTCGGCCTGGGTGACCGCCATCCGGTGCAGCCGGGCGAGCCGCTTCTCGCTGTCGAGGACGACGATGCCCTTGCCGGACACCCCGAACGCGTCCTTGACGACGACCTTGCGGCCCGCTGCGAGCAGTTCACCGGCCGCCTCGACCGCCGCCGCCAGTTCCGGGAGGGTCTCGCAGGCCCAGCCGCGCGCCTGCCGGATGCCCAGCTCGTCGGAGAGCCGACGGCTGTAGACCTTGCTGTTGACCCGCTTGCAGATGGCGGCGGAGGGGGCGCCCAGGCGCAGTCCGGTGCGCTCGGACAGCTCCTCCTCCACGGTGGAGATGCCGTGCGCGGTCAGCCGGGCACCGTCCGCGCCGAGCGCCGCGAGGGTGCGCAGCAGCTCCGGGTCGGCGAGGGCGTCCTCGCTGACGGTGCGCTGCGGGTCCTGTCCGGCCACGACGTGCACGGTGGGCAGCGCGAGGCCGAGGCCCTCCAGGTAGACGCGGTAGCCCTCGTCCAGGGCCGTCTTGAGGACGACGTGGTCGTCCTTGCCGCCGAGCAGCAGCGCGAACTCGTCCATGCGGTTCACGACGGCGCTGCCCGCGTGCGAGGCGACCCTCGGCAGCGCGGGCTCGCCCACGGCCCACTGGTTCTCCACCTCGAAGTTGCCCAGGAACACCAGGGGGGTGTCTGCGGCCCCGGTGACGGCACGCTTGAGGCGCCCGCTGAATCCGGAGGACGGAAGATGCATGTCGACCTCGTCTTTTCTCGTGTGCGCCCGCCCCGGGACTGGCCCGGGGCGGTGCGGAAGCGGGCTCAGTGTTCGAAGACCATGGCCGCGAAGGTCGCCCCGAGCCCCACGCTGGTCATCAGGTAGCGGTCGCCGGGGCGCAGCCGCCCCAGTTCGGCGGCCTGCTGGAGGTTGATGAAGGGATCGGCGCAGTAGCAGTGCCCGGTCTCGGCCACCAGGTCGAGGAAGACCCGGTCCAGGGGCAGCCCGAGCGCCTTGCAGACGCCGATCCACGACAGCCGGTTGACGTTGTGCGGCAGGACGAGGGCCAGGTCGTCGAGGCCGCAGCCCGCTTCCTCCAGGGCCGCGCCGATCACCTCGCACAGCCCGGGCCCGTACAGGTCCTGGAACTCCTTGGCCGCGCTCTCGCCCATGATGAACTCGTCGCCGAACTGCGGGTACGTGCGGGCCGCGTAGCCGAGCATCCGGTCGCGGCCGGTGCGGTCGGCGCTCACCAGGAAGGCGACGGTGCCCTCGCCCATGACGGTGACGTCCGGGATGGACTGCGTCAGGGCCGTGCACGCCTTCTCACCGGCGAGGACGAGGGCGAGCGCGTCCGGATCGGGGTCGGCGGCGAGCAGCGTCCCGGCCATGTCCAGGGCGAGCAGCCCCGAGGCGCAGGCGTGGTGGGACACCACGAACGCGGCGGCGTGCTCCAGGCCGAGTTCGGCCTGCACCGGACCTAGCGAGGTCAGCGGATACGGCAGCGGGGACGGCATGGTCCGCGCCTGCAGGACGTACTTGACGCGCTGTTCCTGCCCGCGCAGCTCGACGAGCTTGGCCGCGGCGCGCAGCAGCAGCTCCGTCTCGGTCGCCTCGGGGTCACGGCAGACCTCGGACAGCCCGTAGAAGCGCTCGTACCGCCTTAGCTGGACATCCGTCAGCTGCAGTTCCTTCTGGAACCGAGCGATCGGGATGGTGTCGGGAAGACAGCTGGAGACTGCCACGATCGACGTCATGGCAACAACAGTCGCGGTCGGCGCTGACGCCCAACTGACGCTGCGCTGACCGCACGTCGGCGACGCCCCCATTGTGCCGTGGCCCGGGCGCGGAGCGCAGTGGTGCTAAGCCCCCTGTCGTCACCCCCGCTCAAGTGATACCTTCGCGAAGGAATTTTTTTCGACCGTTCAACGCGCCCACGTCCGAGGAGAGTTCACATGGCCATGCCCACCCGGGCCGCACCGACCGTGCAGGCTGCGGGGACGAGCCGCTCCCCCGGCTCCCCGCACACCGTCCTCGCCGCCGCGCTGCTCGCCTTCTTCGTGATCTCCCTCGACGGCTCGGTCGTCAACGTGGCCCTTCCCGCCATCGCCGGCAGTCTGCACGGTTCGATGGCGGACCTGCAGTGGATCGTCGACGGCTACACGCTGATGTTCGCCGCGTTCATGCTGTCCGCCGGCACGTTCTCCGACCGGGTCGGGGCGAGCCGGGCGTACGCCTGGGGCCTCGGGGCCTTCACCGTGGCCTCGCTGGGCTGCGGTGTCGCACCCGACCTGGGCACGCTGATCGGCGCCCGGATGGTGCAGGGCGGTGCCGCCGCGCTGATGGTGCCGGCGTCGCTCGCGCTGATCCGCCAGTCCTACACCGACGCGGGAAGGCGGGCGCGGGCCATCGCGATCTGGACGGCGGCCGGTTCCGTCGCCGTCGCCGTCGGCCCGGTGGTCGGCGGCATGCTCACCAGCGGTCTGAGCTGGCGCGCCGTGTTCTACCTGAACCTCCCGGTGGGCGCGGTCGGCCTCGCCCTGCTGACCCGCATCGCCCCTTCCCCGCGCCGCCGGGCCCCGGTCGACCTGCTCGGACAGTTCTCCGTGGTGGTGAGCCTGGCCGGTCTGACGTACGCCGTGATCGAGGGCGGCCACGCGGGCTGGGGCGGCACGAGGGTGCCGGTCACGCTGGTGGTGGCCGCCGCGGCAGCGGTCGCCTTCGTCACCACGCAGTCGCGCAGCAAGCAGCCGATGGTCCCGCTCGCTCTCTTCAGGTCCCGTACGGTGCTGGTCTGCCTGGCGGCCGGCTTCACCCTCAACGCCGTGTTCTACGGTGCCATCTTCCTGCTCGGCATGTACTTCCAGCAGGTGCGGGGCGCGTCGCCGGTCGGCGCGGGCGCCATGTTCATCCCGATGTGCGCGCTGATCTCCGTCGTCAACATGGCGGGCGTCAGGCTGGCCGCCCGCAAGGGAGCCCGGGTCCCGATGGTGACCGGCCAGCTGATCATGGCGGGCGGCGCGCTGCTGATGCTCACGGTCGCCCCGCACACCTCGCTCGTCGTCCCGGTCCTCCTCCTCGTCCCGATCGGCCTGGGCGGCGGCCTCGCCGTACCGTCGCTGACCGCCGCGATCCTGGAGAACGTCGACGCCGAGCGGGCGGGCACCGCGGCCGCGCTCCTCAACACCGCGCGCCAGGTGGGCAGTTGCCTCGCGGTGGCGGCGTTCGGTGCGCTGATCGCCGACACCTCCCGCTTCCGGCACGGCATGGACACCAGCTTCGTGACCGGCGCCGTAATGCTGCTCGTGACGGCCGCCGCCACGGCGCTGCTGCTGCCGCGCGCACCCCGCGGGACAGCACCGGCCCCCTGATCACGCGGGCGGCGGCCCCGGCATCCCGGCCGGCGGAAGCGGCCGGGCAGCGGATTACCATACGTTCCCGAAGGTATATTTCACGGAACCGATCGTGTCGGCGCATCGAGGACGGACCCCACCATGGCCACGGACAGCACCTCCCGAGGGGCCCGGGCCACCGCCCCCCGGCACAAGGACACCGGCCTCAAGCAGGAGCGCGCCGTGCGCACCCGCGGGCAGGTGCTCGACGCGGCGGCCGAGGCGTTCGCGACGAAGGGGTTCCCCGCCGTCACCGTCCTGGACGTCGCCGAACTCGCCGGTGTCACCAAGGGAGCCGTCTACTTCCACTTCGCCAACAAGGAGGCGCTCGCCCAGGCCGTGGCCGAGGAGTTCTACCACCTCCTCGAAGTGATCAAGCAGGACGTGCAGGACTCGGCCCTGTCCCCGCTCGACGCCGTGCGCGAACTCCTCGTCCGCACGGCCCTCGCCTTCCGCGACGACACCGTGGTCCGGGCGGGCGCCCGCCTGCAGATCGAGCGTTCCCTCATCGGCGCCGACATGCCGATGCCGTACCTGGGCTACACCGAGTCGCTGACCAGCTGGTTCCAGCAGGCCCGGGACGAGGGCGAGGTGCCCGCCGACTCCGACCCGGGCGTCACCGCACGCGTCCTGGTCTCCGCCTTCTTCGGCGCCCAGCACATCTCCTGGGTCCTCAACGACCGCGCGGACATCACCGACCGCATCGAGGAGATCCTGCGCACCGTGGTCCCCCGCGCGGTTAGGTAGCCACGTCCGCGGCTCCGAGGACACCGACCGGCCCGCCCTCGCCGTCACCCCCGTCGCCCGGACGGCGTTTCTCCCGCCTGCCCGCCGCCGCCAGGGCCGCTGTCGCCGTGAGCGACCCGGCGGCCATGACCGTCATCGCCGTGCCGGGCGACGTCAGTTGGGCCGCGGCGCCGGCCAGTGTCGCGCTGACGCCCTGCATGGTGAGCATGCCCGAGGAGTGCAACCCGAGGGCGTGACCGCTGAGTTCGTCCGGAGTCAGGTCCATCAGGCGTTCCTGCTGGACGAGACTGGCGCCGAAGCCGACCGAGGCGAGAGCGACGCAGACCGCCGCGACGCCCACCGCGGGACGGAGGACGAAGAGCAGGTACGGCGTCGCCAGGAGCAGCAGCAGCGGGATGCCCATGCGGCGGCGCACGCGTGGGGCGAGGAGCCGTCCCACCGTCACGTCGCCGACGAACATCCCGAACGCGGCGAAGGCGAAGAGCAGGCCCGCGCGGTCGGGGGCGTAGGAGACGAAGAGGGACTCGCAGCCGACGACCAGGCCGTTGGGGATCCACAGCAGCAGGTAGACGTGGCGGCGGGGGACGCAGGACCACAGGACGGCGTTCGTGCGCCAGGTCTGCGCGACGGACGGGCGGCCGGCCGCGCGGGACGGGCGGCGGGCGAGGCCGAGGCGGGTGGCCAGGGCGCCCACGAAATAGAGCGCGGCGGCCGTGAGGAGCGTGGCGCGCGGGGAGAGGACGGCGACGAGGACACCGCCTGTCGCGAAGCCGGTGATCTGCATGATGCCGTTGAGCATGTTGAAGACCGAGCGGCCGAGCAGGTAGCTGCCCTTCGGCAGGATCTCGTTCAGCAGGCCCCAGCGGACCCCGCCGCCCAGCGAGGTGACCAGGCCCAGCGCCGGCAGGAGTCCGAAGACCACGCCGATGGGCAGGCCGGGCAGCGCCATCACCGCCGTACAGGCGGCGAACGCGAGCGAGATGCCGGTCATGGTCGCGCGCGGCGGGAGCCGGTCCGCCGCCGAGAGGAGGGTGGTCGCGCCGAGGACCTGGGCGAGGGACGGGCCGAACATGCTCAGCGCCGAGAGCAGTGGTGAGCCGGTGTCCTCGTAGACGAGCGTGCCCAGCGCCAGGCCGCCCACCGTCTGGGCGGCGCCCTGGAGTGCGGAGGCCAGGAAGAACGGGGTGAACTCGCGGGTGCGGAAGAGGTCGGAGTAGCTGCGCATGCGGGGAGTCTCCGGCGGCCCCGGAACGGGTCGTTAGAGTTTCGCGCAGACACGAAACCAACGAGCGGGCAGGCAGGGGGGCCGGGCATGGGCTGGTGGCAGATCAACGCCGACACCCTCGCCGGGAGCCGTTTCGTGGTGTCCCCGCTGGCCGAGACCTTCGCCGGACTGCGGCTGCTGCACTCCGGGACGGCCTCCCACCCCGGCGAGCGGGCCTGGCTGGACGCCCATCTGCCCGCCTACCGGCGGCACTTGGAGCGCGACCCCGTCACCGCGGCGACGATCCGCGCCGGGCTCGGCCGGAGCTGGACCGCCGACTTCCTCACGCCGCCGGCCACGGGTGAGGACACCGGTTTCGAGACGGAGGTCGCACGGATACGCGAGGTGCCGGGGGCGGACGCGCGGGCCCAGCTCCTCGTGTCCCTGCGCGGCCCGCTCCCCGACCTGCTCCGAGGCCGCGACGACCTGCCCGAGCGCGCCGCGGACCTCATCACGTACGTCTGGACGTCCGCGATACGCCCCTACTGGGACCGGCGCCGACGCGTCCTCGAAGCCGATGTCATCGCCCGTACCGCCCGGTTGAGCCAGGGCGGCTGGGCCGCCGTCCTCGACGGCCTGCGGCCGGGGACACGCTGGCTCGGCGAGAGCAGGTTCCAGGTCAACACCCATGAGTACCCGCCGCGGGAGATCTCCGGCGCGCAGCTGTTCTTCGTGCCGGTCACCCCGCAGGGGATCGGCTGGGTGGCCTGGGAGGAGCCCCACCGGTACGCGGTGGTCTACCCGTGCTCGGGGGCGCTCGCGGAGACGGGCCCGGCCTGCGCGCCCGCCTCCCTGGGCGCGCTGCTCGGCCCGGCCCGCGCGGGCGTCCTCGTCCTCCTCGACTCCCCGCTGAGCACCACCCAGTTGGTCGCCCTGACCGGCCAGGGGCTCGGCTCGGTCGGACGGCATCTGAAGGTGCTGCTCGACTCCCGGCTCGTGCAGCGGCGTCGGGCGGGGCGCTCGGTGCTGTACTACCGGACACCGGCGGGCGAGGTCGTGGTCAAGGCAGCCCAGGCCTCCTAGGGGGTGTTTTGAAATCCTTGCGGTGCCCGCGGTGTTCGGTGCGTGCCGAGGGTGCGTGCCGGGCGCCGCGGGTGCTGTGCGGGACTTTCAAACACCCCCTAGATGCGGGGCGCGCCGGTCACCGACACCACCAGCGAGTACAGGGACGTCGAGGCGGTGATGAACATGCGGTTGTTCTTCGGGCCGCCGAAGGTGATGTTGGAGACGGTCTCGGGGACGACGATCCGGCCGATGAGGGTGCCGTCGGGGTCGTAGCAGTGCACGCCGTCGTCGAGGGCGGCCGCCCACAGCCGGCCGTCGTCGTCGAAGCGGATGTTGTCGAAGCGGACGCCGTCCTTGCCCTCGGCGAACACCTTGCCGTCCGAGAGGGTGCCGTCGTCGTGCACGTCGTGGACGTGGATGCGGCCGGCGCTGGAGTCGGAGACGTACAACTGCTGTTCGTCGGCGGAGAGGATCACGCCGTTGGGCCCCATGAAGCCGTCCGCGACCAGCCGCACCTCGCCCGTCACCGGGTCGATCCGGTAGACGTTGCAGGCGCCGATCTCGCTCTCGGCCCGGTGGCCCTCGTAGTCGCTCCTGATCCCGAAGTCCGGGTCGGAGAACCAGACCGAGCCGTCGGAGCGTACGACCGAGTCGTTCGGGCTGTTGAGCCGCTTGCCGTCGTAGCGGTCGGCGAGGACGGTGACCGTGCCGTCGTGCTCGGTGCGGGTGACCCGGCGGTTGCCCTGCTCGCAGGTGATCAGGCGGCCCTGCCGGTCCAGGGTGTTGCCGTTGCTGTGGCCCGCCGGGGCGCGGAAGACGCCGACCTCGCCGGTCTGCTCGTCCCAGCGCAGGATGCGGTCGTTGGGGATGTCGCTCCAGATCAGCTGGCGCCAGGCGGGAACGTACAGCGGGCCCTCCGCCCAGCGGCTCCCGTCGTGCAGCACCTCCAGCCTGCTGTCGCCGATGGCACAGCGGCCGGTACGGAAGCGGTCGTCCAGGACCTCGTACACCCCGTTGACGATCTGACCTGACACGGTTCCCCCTCGGCTCGGTACAGAATTTCATTCAACGTAGCACGCGATCCACCGAACCAGATATGGTTATTGAATGAAGCAAGTGGATGACATCGACCGTCGGCTGCTGGCCCTGCTGCAACAGGACGCCACCCGGTCGTACGCCGTGCTGGGCAAGGAGGTCGGCCTGTCCGCCGGGGCCGCGCACGAGCGCGTACGCAAGCTGCGCGAGCACGGGGTCATCCGGGCCACGACCGTCGACATCGACCCGGCGGCGCTCGGCCTCGGGGTCCTCGCCTACGTCATGGTCGACTCGTCGGCCTGGATGGGCGAGTCCGCCGAGGCGTTCGCCGCGCTGCCCGAGATCGAGGAGGCCCATGTCATCGCCGGCAACGCCTCCGTCCTGGTCAAGGTGCGCACCGCGACGACCGAGCGGCTCCAGGACGTGCTGCGGCGGCTGTACGCGATCGAGGGGGTCAGCGGAACGCACGCCACCGTCGTACTGGAGACCTTCTTCGAGCGCTCCGTCCACGCTGGTTAGGCTCCGGGTATGACTAACGACAACTCTGTGCTCGCTGTAGAGATCGATTCCCTCCAGGGCGGTTCCGCCGACCTCGGCCAGTACCGCGGCAAGGCCGTGCTCCTCGTGAACGTGGCCTCCAAGTGCGGCCTGACACCGCAGTACGCGGGCCTGGAGCGCCTCCAGGAGCGGTACGCCGCCCAGGGCTTCACCGTGCTCGGCGTGCCCTGCAACCAGTTCCTCGGCCAGGAGCCCGGCACCTCCGAGGAGATCGCGGAGTTCTGCTCGGCCACATACGGCGTGACGTTTCCCCTGACCGAGAAGGTCGAGGTGAACGGCGAGGGCCGGCACGCCCTCTACGAGCGCCTGGTCGACGTCGCCGACGCCGAGGGCCACACCGGCGACATCCGCTGGAACTTCGAGAAGTTCCTCATCGGCACGGACGGCGAGGTCGTCGCCCGCTTCTCGCCGCAGACCGAGCCGGAGTCGGCGGAGATCGTGGCGGCAGTCGAGAAGCAGCTCGCCGTTTGACCTTGCCCCTGGGGCAAGGGACACCGTCCTCCTCGCCGGGCGGAAGGCGCCCGGTGACGGAGGATGGCCTCGTGGACGAGCAGCGCGTGGAGCGGCAAGAGGGACGGCAGCTGCTGACGATCGGCGCGTTCGCCGCCCGCGCGCGGCTCTCGCCGAAGGCGCTGCGGCTGTACGACCGCCTCGGTCTGCTGCCCCCGGCGCACGTCGACGCGGTCAGCGGTTACCGCTACTACCGCGCCGAGCAGGCCGAACGCGCCCGCCTCGTCGCACTCCTGCGCCAGCTCGACATGCCTCTCGCGCACATCGCCGAGCTGGTGCGGCTGGACGGAGCGCGGGCGTCCGACCGGCTCACCGCCTACTGGGCGCAGGCCGAGGCGCGGTTCGCCTCGCAGCGGACGCTGGCCGAGTACCTCCGTGGCCGACTGTCAGGGAGTTCCGATATGTACGAGAAGTTCGTGGTCGAGACGGTGGACGTGCCGGAGCAGGTGGTGCTCACCGAGTCGCGGCACACGCTGTCGGACGAGCTGCCCGTGTGGATCCCCGCCTCGCTGGGGCGCCTGGAGGAGGCCGCACTTGAGTGCGGCGGCATCACGGGTGCGCCCTTCGTCGTCTACCACTCCGAGGTGTCGACCGAGAGCGACGGCCCCGTCGAGTCGTGCGTACCGGTCGCCGACGAGGCCCTCGCCCGGGCCTGGGCGGCATCCCACGGCCGCCCCCGCACCACCGCCGTCCGCATCGAACCCGCCCACCGTCTCGCCTGCACCCGCATCACCAAGGCCCAGGTCGCCCACCCCCAGATCCTCGCCGCCTTCGAAGCCGTCGAGGCCTGGATGTCCGAACACGACCTCGACTACGCGGGCCCCTGCCGAGAGGTCTACTTCACCGACTGGGACGCGGCGGGACCGGAGGACGCGGTGTGCGACGTGGCGTTCCCGGTGAAGGGCTTCAGCCCGACCGGCGGGATTCCCGGCCCGACCGGCGGGATTCCCGGCCCGACCGGCGGAATTTCCAGCCCGACCGGCGGGATTCCCGGCCCGTCCGGCGGGATTCCCAGCCCGTCCGGCGGGATTCCCAGCCCGTCCGGCGGGATTCCCAGCCCGTCCGGCGGGATTCCCAGCCCGTCCGGCGTTTGAGGACGAGCGCGTCAGCGCGATTGGGGGGCGAGGGGGCGCAGCCCCCAGGACAACGGGACGGGTAGGGGCGGAGGGGCGAAAAAACCTCCCGGCCCACCCGCCACCGATCACCCGACCTCAGTCACCCGACGCCCCTCCCCTCAGTGCAGCTCCTCCGGACAGGGGGTCCCCCGAGGCAACTGGTACGGCGCCGCCAGGCGATACGTGCCCTTGCCAGGGGCCAACAGCACCGTCCACTTGTCCCCCGACGCGTTCTCCTCCGCCTCCATCAGGCACCCGTTGACGTTGTCGAACGTCTTCGGCGTGCCCTCCTCCCGATGCTTGGAGCCCTCGGTCTCCTGCGGCGGCTTGAGGCTCTTGCCCTCGGCGTCGACGAGGCTGAGCCACGGCGAGTACGGGACGCGGATGAGGACGCGCCCGGGCTCACCGACCTCGATGGTCAGCTCCCCCTGCTCGGCACTGTCGACGGTGGCGTGCGGCGACGCCATCGGCGTGGGGTCGGTCACCTCGAACAGCTGCCAGTTCGCGTCGCCCCAGATCTGCTTCAGATACGGCATGCCGCGCTGCACGAGCTGCCGCTCACGCTGACCGCCGTCCCCGTCGGGTTCCCCCTTGGGCAGCACCACGAAGTGGACGGCCCAGCGCTGGAGCCACTCGTGGTAGTTCGCGGAGTTGAGGGTGTCGTCGTAGAAGAGGGGGTTGCGCTCCATGTCGGCCTGGCGGAGCCAGCCGCGGGCGAGGTTCACGTACGGGGCGAGCGCGGAGGCCTCGCGGTGCGAGCGCGCGGGGACGACCTCGACCCGCCCCTTCTCGGCGCCGACCACCTGGAGCTGGTTGACCAGCGGCGCCAGCTCGCGCGCCCAGGACGCCTCCGGCGTCGTGTGCACGATGTCGTCGACGGCCTTGAAGCCGACCCAGCCGACGAACCCGGCGAAGGCGAGGACGATCGTGTACCACTTGCGCGAGCGCGGCACCGCGAACGGCAGCGCCGCCAGCAGCACCGCCCCCGCGAAGAGCATCGCGAGCCGCGAGATGTTGGAACCGATCTGCGAGCTGATCAGCCAGACGCCGAACACGGCGACGCCGTAGACCGCCGCCGTGATCCGTACCGTCTTCCACTCCTTGGGCACGAGCGCGAAGACGAGGACGGCGTACAGGAACGGCAGCGAGGCCGAGCCGATGGCCATCGGCTGTGTGCCGGAGAAGGGGAACATCCAGGCGCAGACGGCCACCACGACGGTGGGCGCGATCCCGAGGGCGTACGCGCCCGGTCGGCGCTTCTGGAGGAAGAGGGCCACGGCGACAAGGCCGACGAACAGCCCGGCGACGGGCGACGCGGCGGTCGCGAGGGCGGCGAGCGGCGCCGCGCACAGGGCCTTCGCCCAGCGTTTGTAGCGCCAGCGGTGCGGCCAGCAGAAGACGATGGCGGTCGCGCCGAGCCCGAAGACCAGACCCAGGCCGTACGTCACCCGGCCCGAGATCGCGTTGCACAGCAGCGCGAAGACCCCGGCCAGCGTGGGCCACAGCGGGTTCCGCACGACCCGGCTGCGGATCAGGATCATCGTCAGCAGGCCCGCCGAGATGGTCCCGGCGATCATCATCGTCGTACGGACACCGAGGACCGACATCAGATACGGCGACACCACGCTGTACGACACGGGGTGCATGCCGCCGTACCAGGCCAGGTTGTACGCCGAGTCCGGATGCCGCCCCACGAACTCAGCCCACGCGTCCTGCGCCGCGAGGTCCCCGCCACTGTTGGCGAACGTGAAGAACCAGACGAGGTGCAGTACGCCGGACAGGGCAGTCGCGAGGAGGACGGGGTACCGGCGGGCGAAGCTCACGACACGGTTGCGCAGGGCGGACTCGGCGTCGTCGACGGTCTTGGCAGCCTTGACGTCATCGGCGTCATCGGCGGTCCCGGCAGCCTTGGCGGCCTTGGTGGCCGGCTCGGGCTCGGTGGGGCCTACCGGTGCGGCGGGCGACTCCGGGGTGCGGGCGCGCAGCGGTATTCGAGGGCCGGATCCTGGGCCAGGATCGGCGTCGTCGGCATGTCTCGGCTCCGCTGTGGCCACTGCAAGGCACTCCCCGTGTCCCGTATCTCGTCCGGTCTCGTCCGGCCGGGACCCGTGGCCCGCGACCTGCCCCGATCTCGCGACGCTAGCACGCACCCCGCCGGGGAGCGCCCGGGTGGGTGGCCCCTGACGGAGTGAGCAGCGTTTACGCCACGCTCGCAGCGCATTCGAGGCGATTCCTGCGCAGGTGCGGTGCTTGTGGTGCTTGCGGTACGCGCCCGGTGCGTCGGCGGGGCTGCCCCCGCCGACGCACCGGTATGCGCGGCACACGCCGCATACGCGGTCAGCTCACGCGCTTGAGCTTCGCTGCGAAGCCCGGCTCGGCGAGGGCCGACTTGAGGGCGACGGGAATGGTGACCGCGTGGTTCGATCCGTCGCCGACCGTCAGCTTGCCGACGACCGTGCCGGCCTTGGCGGAGTGCGGGACCGTTTCGCCATCTGCGCCGATCGAGATGCTGGTCTTCAGGCCGGGCCAGCCGACCGCCTTCATGTTCTTGGTGGCGACCACCGGGGTGCTGCCGCCGAGCCCGTCGTCCACGTACCCGACGACGTCGCCCTTCTTCACCACCATGGCGGAGGTCAGGCTCTTCTGGACCTTGTCGATCAGCTTCTGGCTGTTGGTGAGGGACAGTTGGAGGCTGTCCCAGACCCTGCCCGTGCCGGCGTTCTGGTTCAGCACGGCGCCGTAGACCGTCTGCGTCTGGCCGTCGACGGTCTTGGTGGCCGCCCACACGAGGTTGCCGCCCGCCGGGGTCGACGAACCGGTCTTGAGGCCGATCACGCCGACCTGCTTCGTCAGCAGGTCATTGGTGGTGTAGATGGGCTTGTCGAGGCCCGGGATCTGAGCGCTGGCCATCCCGACGATGCTGCGGAACACCTTGTCCTGCATGACGGCCTTCGCCAGCTTGAGCTGGTCGGTCGCCGTGCTCACGGTCGTCTTCTCCAGACCGCTCGGATCCGTGTACGTCGTGTGGGTCATGCCGAGCTTCTTGGCCGCGGCGTTCATCTTCCCGACGAAGGTGTCACTGTCGGAGTCCCAACGGGCCAGCAGTCGTGCCGCGTTGTTCCCGGACGGGATCATCAGCATCTGCAGCACCTGCCGCTCGGTGAACTTCTGGCCCTTGGTGATGGCCGCCGTCGACTCGTCCTCGTTCTTCGACTCGTCCTCGGCCTGCTGGTCGACGGTGATCTGCGGGCCGCCCTCGTTCCCCTTGAGCGGGTGCTCGTGGAGGATCACGTACGCCGTCATGATCTTGGCGACGCTCGCGATGGCCTGGGGCGTCTGCTTGCCGTCGGTGCCGAGGCTGCCCACGCCCTCGACCTCGATGGCCGACTGGCCCTGCCCCGGCCAGGGCAGGTCGAGCTCGCCGCCCTTGAAGGTGTACGTGTCGTCGGCGGTGAGCGTGAGGCTCGGCGCCGGCAGCGGACGTACGGCCTGTACGACTGCAAAGATCACGGCGAGCAGAATGGCCAGCGGGGTCCAGATCTTGACCCGCCGCACGATCGTCCGCACCGGGGTCTCCGGCCGCGGGGGCGTGTTCGTCAGCTCGGCCAGCAGATCCAGCGGCGGCTTCGGCGGCAGCGGCTGCTGCGTGGTCCGCTCCGGGCCGACCTGTGGGAAGGCGGTGGTGGCCGTCGACGAGCCCGACGTGGCCGCGGGCGCACCCTTCGGCTTCGGCGGCGCGGGCTCGTCGAGGGGCTTCAGCGCAACGAATTTGCTGGTGCGCTCGGCTTCGGCTTCGGGTTCGGGGGTCGGGGTGGGCTTGGCCTTGTCCGTGGCCTTGTCGGCCGGGGGCTTGACGTCGCCCAGCTTGAGCATGGTGGTGGGCTGGTCCACGGCCGGGCGCCGCGGGGCCTTGAAGACGGCGGTGGGCTGGTCGACGGGAGCCTTGGCGTCGGCCTTCGGCTCGTCGGTGGTGTCCTCGGAGGAGGGCTCGGGAGCCTCGTCCTCGGGAGCCGCGTCCTCGGGCTCCGCGTCCGCCGGGGCGCCGGGCTCGGCGTCGACGGGCTCGTCCACGACCGGGGGCTTCACAGCCCGGAAAACACCCGTCGCCCGGTCGACGACGGGCTTGGAAGCAGCATCCTCCGGAGCCTTGGCGCCCGTCGGGGCGTCAGGCTCGACGTCAGCCTTGGAAGCGGCGCCCTCCGAAGCCGCGGCATCATCCGCGGCGACCTTCGCGTCCTCGACGTCGCTCGCGTCGGACCCCGCGTCGGCAGGCTCCTCCGCGACCGGGACCTTCACAGCCCGGAAAACACCCGTCGCCCGGTCGACGACGGGCTTGGAAGCAGCATCCTCCGGAGCCTTGGCGCCCGCGGCGGCGCTCTCCGGAGCCTTGGCGTCCTCGACGTCGCTCGCGTCGGACCCGGCGTCGGCAGGCTTGGAAGCAGCGTTCTCCGGGGCCTTGCCGTCGCCGACGGCCTGGGCGTCCGTGGCGTCCTCGACGTCGTTCGGGTCAGCCTCGGCCTCGGTCACATCGGTCACGTCGGCCTTCGGCTCATCGGCCGTCTCGGCCTCGGCTTCGGGCTCGACGTCCGCGGCGGGCCCCGAAGCCCCGTCCTCAGGGTTCTCGGCGTCCTGGGGAGCCTCGCCCTTCGGGCCCTCGCCCGAGTCCGCATCGCCGGAATCGGCCGCGTCGGACGCCTGCGGCGCATCAGCGGCCTCGTCGGCGTCACCGGCAGCCGAGGCCTGCTCGCCGCCCGCAGCCGCAGCCGCAGCCACGGACTCCGCGTCGGCGCCCTCGTCCTCGGAGCCGCCCTCACGCTCCTCCGTGTCCGCCACCGCCACCCACGCGGCCACAGCGGCCCGCAGCCGGGCGTCACCGGAACCCTTGGCCTCCGCGCTCTCACCGGCCGCGTCGGCCCCGGTGGAGCCCTCCGCGCCCGAAGCGGAGTCGGAACCCTCCGCGCCCGACGCTCGGGCAGCGACGGCCCGGGTCGAGAACACCGCCGTCGCCCGGTCGGCCTGCACCGGTTCCGACCGCTCCAGCCGCGACGCCGGAGCGGTCTCGCGGGCCACCGCCAAGCGGGGGTCGGCCGGAGCCGAGGTCGAGGCCGACGCGGTGGGCCGGGTCGGGCCCGGAACCGCGGCCGGGGTCCCCGACGTCGGTTCTGCCGACGACGTCGACGACTCGTGCTGCTTCGACCTGTCGGGGGACTCGCCCGCCACCGATGCCTCCTCCATGCGCCGGCCACCGGCGCCCAACCGAACCATGAACCCGTAAAACCCCGTATAACCCGGCCCGGACGCACTGTCCGAACCATGCACCAGTGTCCTGTGCGCGGGCGTAACCCCTCCGGTAGACGAGAACGACATACCTACCGGTTCCACTACATTCCGGTCACGCACTCTCGACAGACCGATGTGAGAGGGGTCACCCTGTCATTCATCCACGCGGGGAGGCATGGATGGGCAGGAGCCGCAGAACAATTCCGGAGGAGCTTCTGTTGCTGGCGCTGGACCCGACCACGGGTACCACCGCACAGCCGCAGTCGCTCGACCTCGGTCTGGCCGGAGCACAGCTAGTGGAGCTGGCGCTGGCCGGACGGATAGCCCCAGACGGGGATCGTATCGCCGTGGTAGCCCCACGGCCGACTGGAGATCCAACACTGGACTGTGCGTTGGAACTGCTTCGCCGACGCGGAGCACCCGTACGCGCAGTGAACTGGATTGGCGGGCCCCGGCTGGGACTCCGTCAGACCTACCTCTCGCATCTGGAGAGGTGCGGCATGGTGCATGCCGTGGCCGGCCAGATGTGCGGGGTGCTGCCGACGACTCGCTACCAAGCGACGGACACGGAGATCAGCCGGGAGATCAAGGCCCGGCTGGACAACGCGATCCGCACCGGTGTTCCACCGGACCCGCGGACCGCGGCGCTCGCCGCCCTGGCCCACGCGGTCGGACTCGGCAAGCACCTGTATCCGGGGAACGAGGGACGCTCGTCCCGCTCCCGGCTACGGGATCTGATCAGGCATGACCCCATGGGCGGCCTCGTGGCCCACGCGGTCATGGACGTTCAGAACGGTGTGGCCGCACAGCCGCGCCGCAGCCCGGCACCGGCAGGCCGTCCGGCCACCGCCGGCGTCAGGTCCGCACCGGAACCGGCCCGGGGTGTTCCGATGCAACCGCACCACGGATCCATGGCACGCGCCGTGGCTCACTGAGCCGCAGTACCACGGCAGCCGACACGACCGCAGCACCCGCAGCACCAGCACCGCTCGCACCGCCAGTTACGTCATCAGCGCCGCACCGCAGTCCCCACGACCGGTTCGGGAGCCGCTGGCTCGCGCGGGGCAGCAACGCCGTACGTCCGGACGACGACACGGCCCGCTGCCCCGCGCAGCCGCATGTTCGGGTCCCGGCAAGCGGACAGCGGGCAGCCGTATGCGCGGGCAACCGCTCGCCCGCGCGGGCACGGATACCGGCCAGATCCCGAACGGGCGCCTGCCCAGCGCATATCCGCTGTTTTCCAGCGGTAGAAAGCACCTTGGTGGCAGTCTGCTCAACAGCAGATACGCAAAGTTGCACGTACACAAGTACAGGCACGCAGCCGGAGGTGCACGTCCCGTGGCGTCCAATGTAAATCCCACCGTCCGGCGCCGTCGGCTGGGCCAGGAGCTGCGTCGGCTCCGCGAGCTCAAGGGCATGACGGCCGAAGAGGTCGCCGAACGGCTCCTCGTCTCGCAGTCGAAGATCAGCCGCCTGGAGAACGGGCGGCGCAGCATCAGTCAGCGCGACGTCCGCGACCTGTGCGGGGTCTACGAGGTCGAGGACGTACGGATCGTCGACTCGCTCATGCAGATGGCCAAGGACTCCCGCCAGCAGGGCTGGTGGCACTCCTTCGGCGACATCCCGTACAGCGTCTACATCGGTCTGGAGACCGACGCGGCATCCCTGCGGGCGTACGAACCGCAGATCATCCCCGGCCTGCTCCAGACCCGCCCCTACGCCGAGGCGCTCATCCAGGGGGCGCTGCCCGAGACGTCGACGGCCGACATCGAGAAGCGCGTCCAGGTGCGCCTGCGCCGGCAGGAACGTGTCTCCGCCGAGGAATCCCCACTGCGCCTGTGGGCCGTGCTCGACGAGGCGGCGCTGCACCGGGTGGTCGGCAGCCGTCTGGTGATGCGCGAACAGCTGGAGCACCTCGCCGAGATGTCCCAGCTCCCGCACATCACCGTGCAGGTCCTGCCGTACGAGGTGGGGGCGCACCCCGGCCTCAACGGCCAGTACGCGATCCTGGAGTTCCCCGACGCGGCGGATTCCAGCGTCGTCTACATCGAGGGCGTCACCAGCGATCTCTATCTGGAGAAAGCGGCCGACGTCCAGAAATACAGCGTGATGTACGAACACCTCAGGGCACAGGCCCTGAATGTGGATCAATCGCGCCAGTTCATCACGGACATCGCGAAGGAGTACGCCCGCTGAGACTCCGCTCCGGGGCCACTCGGGACGCATCGGAGGCCCTTCGGGAGCGCCTCGGGACGAAAGTGGCGCACGATACACCTTCGTCACGTCACGGCGTAAGTCCCCACTGGAATATGCCATCCAGTCGAGTGAATAGCCACATCGCACACCGATGTTGGCGAGTAGCGTCGATCACGCCACCACGCAACAAGGTTGGCGCAAACCGAACTGTGGGTTCCGGTTGGAACCCCCGGTCCGGTGACAGCGAAACTCGACAACTGGCTACCGGAGCAAAAATGGCAATTCTTCAGGGTGCCACGGAGCAGTGGACGAAGTCCTCCTACTCCGCGGGCAACGGCGCGTGCGTCGAGGTCAAGTCCCCGGCTCTCGCGGCAATGGCGGTACGGGACTCCAAGGTCCCCCACGGTCCCACGCTGGCGTTCCCCGCCGGCTCGTGGAACACCTTCGTGGCCGAGGTCGGCCGGGGAGCCTTTGACCTCGCGTGACCCATGACCACCAACCACAACTTCATAGGAATCACTGAAAATCCACCGAGGAACAACCGACAGAGCCCTCTCGACTGGCCCGCCGTCCCGGCCGAGGGGGCCCTCCCCTTTTCTCTGTGCCTCGGTTCGCCCTCGCGGACGAACCGGGCTCAGCGCAGGCGATCCACGTACTTGTCCGTCCCGGGCAGCGTGGGAATGAACGGCGCCACCAACTCGACCTTCCCCAGACCCCCTTCGGCCACCGCGGTGCCGAGGTCCGCGAAGTAGCCCTCCCAGCACTCCCGGGGGTCCGCCTCCAGGAACCACAGCAGGGTCAGCCTCGTGTCGACCCCCTCGACCTGCTTGACATAGGTCATGCGGTCGCCGGGCAGCGGTGTCGGGCGGAAGACCGTGACCAGGGCGGACGGGGAGCCGGCGAGGCGCCCCGGCAGATGGCGGGACCTGAGCCACTCCAGCAACTCGGCCCGCTGCTCGGCCGATTCGGCGTCGATCACCTCGACCACCAGCCCCGCGTACGGGTGGTCGAGCGCGTGGAAGTCGCGGGGCCCCGCCGCCCCGTCGCGGTACACCGTCGCCTCGTGGTCCTGGAAGGCCGTGAAGACGTGCGTACGGTCCTGGTAGACCCGACCGTCGCGATTGAGCCGCTTGTTGATCCCGACGGTCCACTTCATGTGGTCGTCGTAGCGGCCCTGGGTGACCCAGTACGTGGAGAGGTAGCAGCCGGCGGTGACGGGCTGGGCGACCGCCGACTTCTCCGGGTAGCGCAGGAGTTGGAGATCACGGGTGGCCACCCAGCGGCGCCCGGCGTACATCCAGGGCATGGCCATCGCACCGGCGTAGTAGTGGTCGTCCTCGTACCAGCGGTTGTACGCGAACTCATGGCCCGGGTGCGGTTCGACCATGGTGATCAGGGCGTGGCCGGGACGGACCCCGTACGGGCCGAGGGCGGCCAGTTCCGCGTACGTCTCGCTGCGTGTCTCTTCACCCATGACGCTCCCCTTCCTGCTCTTTCCTACTCTTTCCGGCTCTTCCTCGCTCTTCCTTCCTCTGCCGTGCGCCCATACTCTGACGCCCCGTCAGACAATGCGCCAGAGCCACGGCGAGCGAGCCGAAGGGGGGCTTCTGCGCCCCGGAGGTGAACCGAGCCAAAAAAAGGGGAGGACCTCGATGTCACTGCTCACGGGCAAGACCGTCGTCGTGTCGGGAGTCGGCGCCGGGCTCGGCCATCAGGTCGCGGCGGCCGTCGTGCGCGACGGCGGCAACGCGGTGCTCGGGGCGCGCACGGAGACGAACCTCGCCAAGGCCGCCGCCGAACTCGACCCGGACGGCGCGCACACGGCGTACCGCGCCACGGACATCACCGACGAGGCACAGTGCGAGGCACTGGCCGCGCTCGCCACGGAGCGCTTCGGGCGGATCGACGCCGTCGTCCATGTCGCCGCCTGGGACAGCCACTTCGGCGGCCTGGAGGACGCGGACTTCGCCACCTGGCAGTCGGTCCTCGACGTCAACCTGCTCGGCACGCTGCGCATGACGCGCGCCTGTCTGACCGGACTGAAGGTGTCGGGCGGCTCGGTCGTGATCGTCGGCACGCAGTCGTCGGTGGCCGCCCCGACGCAGGTGCGGCAGGCGGCGTACGCGGCCTCGAAGGGCGCCCTGACCAGCGCCATGTACTCGCTCGCCCGGGAGCTCGGCCCGCACCGCATCCGCGTCAACACCGTGCTCCCGGGCTGGATGTGGGGCCCGCCGGTCCAGGCGTACGTCCAGTTCACCGCGCACACCGAAGGCGTACCTGAGGCGGACGTGCTCCAGCGGCTCACCGAGCGGATGGCGCTGCCCGACCTGGCCACGGACGGGGACGTGGCGGATGCCGCGGTCTTCCTGGCGTCCGACCGGGCGCGGGCGATCACCGGACAGTCCCTGCTCGTGAACGCGGGGGAGTTGATGCGCTGACCCACCCTTTTGCGCCACTTCGCATGTTCATGTGTATGAACCAAGGTCAGCAAGGCGAACATTTTTGCCTGCTCTTGACCTTACGCTCGCTTGTCGTGCCCGCACCACGCCACCCACGATGAGCGGGCACTTCGCGGCCTTCCTCGCCCTTACCCCGCTCAGGCGAAGTGCCAGCCTGCTGGGCGGAGTTCATAAGGCGGACCCTGGAAGGGGGCACATGAACGGTCTCGACTGGGCCGTCCTGGTCGCGTACTTCGGCGTGATGACGGCGATCGGTGTCTGGTCCCACAAGCGTGTGGACAGCGTCAGCGACTTCTTCACCGCGGGCGGCAAGATGCCGTGGTGGCTGTCCGGCATCTCGCACCACATGTCGGGCTACAGCGCGGTGATGTTCACCGGGTACGCCGGTATCGCCTACACGTACGGCATCACGTCGTACGTCACCTGGGCGCTCCCCATCGCCATCGGCGTCGCGATCGGCGCGAAGCTGTTCGCGCCGAGGCTCAACCGACTGCGCTCCCGACTCCATGTGGCCTCCCCGCTGGAGTACCTGAAGGACCGCTACAACGTCCCCACCCAGCAGGCGCTCGCCTGGTCCGGCATCCTGCTGAAGATCGTGGACGTGGGCGCCAAGTGGGCCGCGATCGCGACCCTGCTGAGCGTCTTCACCGGCGTCACGCTCACCCAGGGCATCATCATCACCGGTAGCATCACGGCGGTCTACTGCACGATCGGCGGCCTGTGGGCGGACGCGCTGACCGAACTGGGGCAGTTCATCATCCAGTTGCTCGCCGGGCTCTCCATGCTGATCATCGCGCTGAACAAGATCTCCGACCAGGGCGGTCTGTCGAAGGCGCTGGACTCGCCGAAGCTGCACGGTCACGCGGACGGCTTCGCGGGCCCGTACCTCACGGTCTTCTTCATCGCGTACCTCTTCATCAAGCTCTTCGAGTACAACGGCGGCATGTGGAACCAGGCGCAGCGCTACATGGCGACGGGCAACGCGAAGCAGGCCACACGGTCCGCGTTCCTGTCCGCCGGGCTGTGGTTCGTGTGGCCGGTGATCCTCTTCATCCCGATGTGGCTGGCCCCGTTGCTGGTGACGGCGAAGAAGCCCGACGGGTCGGACGCGTACGGGCTGATGGCCGACCAGCTGCTCCCGCACGGTCTGCTGGGCCTAGTGGTCGTCGGCTTCTTCTCGCACACGATGGCCATGTGCTCCTCCGACGCGAACGCGATCGCGGCGGTGTTCACGCGGGACGTGGCGCCGGTCCTCTCGAAGACGGCGCGGGCGTGGGACAGCCGGGCGGGTCTGATCGCCGGACGCGTGACGACCGTCGCCTTCCTCGGCTTCTCCATGGCGGTGGCCACCCAGGTCAACTCGCCGACGTTCAAGGACATCATCACGGTCGTCATCAAGTGGGTCGCCGGTCTGATGGGCCCGATCGCGATCCCGTTCATTCTGGGCCTGCTGCGGCCGTTCCGTAAGTCCGGCCCGACGGCGGCGCTGACGAGCTGGGCCTGCGGCCTCCTCGCCTTCTTCCTCGTCAACTACAACCTGGACTTCTCCCAGCGCACGGATGTGAAGCTGGAGTACCAGGTCTCGGTGCCGATGGCCATCTCCCTGGTCCTCTACATCCTCATCGGCTTCCTCAAGCCCGAGGCCACCCCGGAGCGGGACGCGATCATCGAGAAGATCAACACGGACGACGACGGTTCGGCGGCGGCGACGGTACCGGTCCAGGCGGACGGAGCGGATACCACCAGCCCGTCCGGCGTTTGAGGACGAGCGCGAAGCGCGACAACGCGACAAGGGGAAAGGGGGCGCAGCCCCCAGGACGACGGGCAGGGCAGGGGCGGAGGGGGCGAAGAAGACCCCGCCGCGCCACCCCGCACCGATCACCCCCGCGGGTACCGCGCCAGCCACCCCGGCGAGGACCCCGCGGGTCCGTGCAACGCAGGCCCCTGCGTCATCTCCATCGCGAAGTCGTCCGCCAGGACGAGCATCGTGGGACGGCCCTCCAGCTCGGCCAGCCAGGCCGGCGGCAGGGCCGTCTCGCCGTGCAGCGCCCCGAGAAGCCCGCCCGTGAGGGCACCCGCCGCGCCGGAGGGCCCCCCGTGGTTCACCGCGAGGCACAGCCCGTGCCGTACATCCTCCCCCACGAGCGCGCAGTACACGGCGACCGCGAGGAGCCCCTCCGCCGTACCGTCCCCGGCCAGCTCCTCCACCCGCCCGGGGGTCGGCATCCCCTGCCGTACGGCCCCCAGCGCGTGCTGGAGGGCGTCCGTGACCGGCTGCTGCCCGGGCCGTGCGGTCAGCAGCGAGAGCGCGCGCTGCACGGCGGCGTCGAGACTGTCGCCGCGGGCGAGCCCGTGCACGATGACGGCGTACGCCCCCGCGGACAGGTAGGCGACGGGGTGCCCGTGCGACTGCGCGGCGCACTCGACGGCGAGCTGCATCACGAGCTGCGGCTCCCAGCCGACGAGCAGCCCGAACGGCGCGGACCGCGCGGCGGCCTCGGGCCCCGGCTCCCCCGGGTTCTTGGGCGCGTCCAGCGTCCCCATGGTCTCGTCACCGAACCCGAGCAGACAGGCCAGGTCCGGCTCACGGCGGGCGTACAGCCACTCCTCGCGCGCGAGCCACCCGTCGTCCTTTCGCCGCTCGTCGGGCCCCCAGTCGCGCTGGGTGGCCGCCCAGCGCAGATAGGCCCGGTGCAGATCGGTCGGCGGATGCCAGGCGCCGGTGTCACGGCGCACCTGGGCGCGTATCAGCCCGTCCAGGGTGAACAGCGTGAGCTGCGTGCGGTGCGTGACCGCGCCGCGCCGGCCGTGCCCGAAGGTCAGGTCGACGAGCCCCGCGACTCCGTGCTCCTCCCGGATCCCCTCCAGGTCGAGCCCGTCGATGGGCGCCCCGAGCGCATCCCCGACGGCCGCCCCGAGCAAGGTCCCGCGCACCCGGCTACGGAAGTCCTGCTGCTCACCACGGCCCCAGACGGCACCGGCTGCCACACCCACCGAGACCTCCCGAGAAACCGCCCATACGTCGACAGCTCAGCACTGTAATCGAACGGGAACGGTCGGTTTAGGGGGTGGAACGGTATGCGGGATGTGGCCGGAGTGGTCCCGAGTGGTCGCTTATGGCCGCGATCGCCCAGCCTCCGCCTCGGCCGCCGGTTCGAGCGTCAGTCCGTGGTCCGCGAGGTCCGCGTGCCATCCCGTGCCGAGGTGAGCCGGGCAAGGAGGGGGGCGAGGAGCAACCGGTCCGTGTCCGGGGCGCGCAGGAGCGCTTCGGTCAGCTCGGTCAGCCGGACGGCCTCGTCCTCGTCCAAGGGCGCGGACGCCACGAGTCCGAGGCGGCGGTCGAGATCCGCCAGCGCCTGCGGCGCGAGCCCGAGCCGCAGCAGAACCGTGCTCCGCAGGCTGTAGGCCTCCGCGTGGTCGGGAGCCAGTCCAAGAGCGCGGTCCAGGTCGGCGCGTGCCTCGTCGAACCGGTCCAGAGCGTTCAGTACTCCGCCTCGCAACGTGAGCAGCCCCGCGTCGTCGGGCCGTAGCTCCCGTGCCCGGTCGACGTCGGCCAATGCCTTCTCGTAGGACGTGAGTTCACAGTGCACCAGCGCCCGCTGACTGAGCGCCCAGGCGTAGTCCGGGTTGAGTTCCACGGCTCGGTCCAGGTCGGCGAGTGCCTCGGAACAGCGCCCCAGCACGCGTCGGCAGGCGCCACGGCTCGCATACGCCGACGCGTACTCGTCGTCGAGTTCGATGGCCCGGTCGTAGTCGGTCAGGGCTTCCTCGTAGCGGCCCGCGATGCGGAGAAGGTCTCCTCGATGGCAGGCGCTCCAGGCCCAGTCGGGTTGCAGAACGATGGCCCGGTCGAGGTCGGCGAGCTGCCGTACGGGGTCCCCTAGCCCACGCCATACCTGGGCGCGGCGCACCAGTGCCCAGGCGTAGTCCGGCTTCAGCTCCAGCGCCCGGTCCAGGTCCGCGAGGGCCGCGTCGAACTCTCCGCGGGCGGAGCGGGAGGCGCCCCGGGAGGCCCACGCGAAGTTGTCCGTGGGGTCCAGCCGGATCGCCTCGTCCAGATCCCTGATCGCCTTGTCGTAGCGCTGCTGGATGCGGTGGTACTCGCCCCTCGTGGAGTAGGCCAGGGCACGGTCCGGGTCCAGCTCGACAGCCCGGTCCAGGTCAGCGATCGCCTCTTCGTAAGCGTCCAGGCCCGCGCGGGTCACGGCCCGGCCGATGTGGGCCACCACCAGCTCGGCGTTCAGCTCGACGGCCCGGTCGAATTCGGCCAGCGCCTCCTCGTAGGCTCCGGCGCGCTGCAGCTCCCGGCCCCGCATCGTCCGGGCGAACGCCTGAGCCGCGTCGTTGAACCCCGCCCGGTGCAGCACCAGTTCAAGCGCGGCGGCTATGCCGTCGGAGGCGAGCGCCTGAGTCAGTTCCCTCCCCCATCGGCCCGCGTCCTGCGCGTCGGCGTCCTGGCCCGCGTCGGCCAGCGCCCGCGCCCACCGCCGGGCAGCTATCTCACCGGCATCACACGCCAGGACGAACTGCGCCAGCACCTCCGGCAACGTGCCCCGCACTCCCGCACACAACAGGTGATACGTCTCCGCCAGGCGCAGCTCCCGCCATCCCTCGTCCGCCCACAACTCGATGGCCGGCCGGCCGTCCTCGGCCTCCGTCCGCCAGCGCGCGAACACCTCCGCGAGCCGCCGCTGCCGCTCCGCCCACCCCCGGGGCGACCGCATCCGCTGCAACCGCAGCATCGGCGCCCGTACGACGTCGTGGTACTGCACCCGGTCCCCGCGATCGCTGACGAACGGCAGCCCCCGCAGCCACGCGAACAGCCCCTCGGCCTCGTCCTGCGGGCACTCCACCGCCGCCCGGAACACATCCGCGTCGAGCCGCCGGGGCAACGCGCACGCCAGGGCGACGGCCCTGCGCACGGGGTCCTGCTCCCACTTCAGGAACCGTTCCACGGCCGTCGCGCTCGGATCGCCCACGTCGTCCGGGTCGGCGGGCCGGGTCTCGGCGAGGGTGGAGACGAGCACCGGGAGCCCGCCCGTGAGCCGGAGCACTTCCGCCACCACGGGCTCGGCCACGACCCCCTTGTCGGCGAGCAGCCCCCGCGTCTCCGTCTCCGTGAACGGCGCGAGCGGGATGTCCGCCACGAAGTCCGCGAAGCCGCCCCAGCGGGCGGTGTCGAAGGGGAGCTGTCCGGCCGTCACCACGATCACGTTGGCGGGCAGCGCGCCGTGCCGGTCGGTGGTCATGAGCTCGTGCAGCCAGCCGTCGAGGAACGGCCCGGTCCTCTCGTACGTGTCGAAGAACAGGACCGCCCAAGGCGTGACAGCCGCGGCATCGGCGAGCTCGGCGAGCAGCACGGGGCTCAGCACACGCTCCGGCGACAGCACCAGCTGCACGTCCTCCGGATTGCGGAACCGGGCGCTGATCCCGGCCCGCAACCGGTCGGCTCCCTGGGCGAGTCGATCGGCGTCGAGAACGCCCACGAACGGGGCGGCCCCCGGAACCATGCCCAGCCCCACCAGCCCGGCCCGCGCCGCCGCCCTGCTGCCCGCGGACGGCCCTTCCGGCTCCGACGGCTCCAGCGTGGTGATCGCCGCCGCCTCGGCCTCGTGGCGGCGCTCCCGGTGCGCGGCCAGCAGCCGGTCGAGTTCCTTGAACCGGTGTCCCTGCGCGGCGAATTGCCGGCTGAGCGCCGCCATGGTCTCGGGCACACTGCCGACGCTGTCGTCGACGTACGCCGTCAACGCCCCGCGTTCGCGCGCGACTTGCTCCAACTCCCGCACCAGGAACGTCTTGCCGACCCCCGCGTTCCCGTGCACATGGAAGAGGAAACGGTGCCGCTCGTCCTGCGGCGGAACATCGAAGTTCGTCCGGAACGCGGCTCGTTCGGTGCCACGGCCCACGAAGCCGGCCCGCCTGCGCTGCCGGATCAGCTCCTGCATCGACGGCCGCGTCGGCCTCATCCGCCTCACCCCGTAGATCGGTCCGTCCGAAAGTCTGGCAGAGGTGTCAGTGGCCGCCGCTCGGCTGGTCGCAGCCGGTGTGGTCGGGATAGCCGCCGAAGGCGTCCGTCTCGGCGACCGCCCGGTTCATGTTCCCCTCCAGGCACAGCGTGGAGGTCTTCGTGGACGCGTCGACGAGGAAGCTCACCGCGACGCCGCCGGACTCAATCACCTCCACCTGACCTGCACCGTAGCCGAGACCGGTGAGCGCACGCCTGGTGTGTTGCGCCGTGAAGTCACCGCGCGCACGGAGGGGTTCGAGTGCGGCCTTGATGCGCTCGGCTGCCTTGAGCCCGTTACAGCGGGCCTGTCCGTGCAGCGGGAAGGGGACCATGAAACCGTGGTTCTCGGCGTAGTGGTCGGGGATCGGAACGGCCGGGCCGCTCGCGCCGGGTGAGCGCGTCGGCGTCGGGAGGGACGCGCTGGGCGCTGGGGTCGGCGGGGCCGTCTCACCGGGGCAGGGCGTGTCCGACGGGACGGGTTCCTTCGACACCCCGGTCGGCGTCGGATGCGAACTCCGGTACGCATCGGCGGCCGACTGCTCCGTGCCGCAACCCACCGCGAAAACGGCCAGCGCCGCCACCGGGAGCACCATCCCGGCCCGCACCCGGGCCGTCCTGATCATCGTCATGGCAGGATCCTCCCCCGTACCGCGGACCCAGGTCATGAGTTCTGCTACTCATGACAGCGCCCCCGATCACGATCATCCGCCCGTTTCAAGCCTCACGCGCCGCCATTCTGGCCGAATCCGCCTACCTCGCACGGGGCGGCGCAGGGAAGGAACCCCCCATGGCTTCTAAAACCCCTTCCGTCCCAAAAACCTCTGACGCCTCACGCGCCCTCCCCCTCGCCGCCACTCTCCTCACCGCCACCGTCGCCCTCTACATCGCCCTCGTCGCCTTCGGCAACATCACCGACTTCGGCACCAACCAGCAGTTCGTCCGCCACGTCCTGGCCATGGACACCACGTTCAAGGACGACGACCTGATGTGGAGAGCCATCACGAACACGGGACTTCAGGACGCCGCCTACATCGCGATCATCGCCTGGGAGACCGTCGCCGCCCTTGTCCTCATCGCGGGTACGTGGTTCTGGGCGCGCCACAGCTACGCCCGCGCCCGCCAACTGTCCACCTACGGCCTGCTCATGCTCATGCTGCTCTTCGGCGCCGGGTTCATCGCCATCGGCGGGGAGTGGTTCTCCATGTGGCAGTCGAAGACCTGGAACGGCCTGGACGCGGCAACCCGGGTGCTCGTACTGAGCGGGTTCGCGCTGCTCGTCGTACACCTGCCGTTCGGGAAGTCGGACAACTCCGGCCGCCAGTCGACTACTTGATCACCCGAACCGGCGTCCCCACCGTCCCGAACGTCCACAGCGCGGCCCCGTCGGCCTTGTGCATCCGGATGCCGCCCGTGCGGGCCGCCGACGGGGGTGGGGGTGAGGCGCCGTTCACGGCGTTGGAGAAGGCGATGGAGACTCCGGCGTCGGCGGCGAAGTACACGATGTGCTCAATGTTCACGCCGTCGTAGCCGGTCGTCGCGTCCTTGCGGGACTCGACCGTGTACGCGCCCGGCCCCGGGCTCACCGTGCCGGGCCAGACCTTGAACGTACGGCGCGGCTGGTCGCTCACGTCGATCAGCCACACCCGGTGCCCGCTGAGCGAGTACACGATGCGCCGGCCGCTGCCCGAACCGCCCGGCACGGCGGTCGACTCGGGCGCGGGGGACGCGTGCCCACTCGCCGACGGGGACGCCTTCACCCGGTCCGCGGCGGCCGGGTGGGGGCCCCGGTTCGCCTGGACGGCCAGGACGGCGACCACCGCGACCGCCGCCGCGGTGAGCACCGTGACCCACGTCCACGGGGGAATCAGTCGTCGTTCAGGCACCGGCCTCTCTCCCCTCGCGCTCGATCAACTTCGATCGGCTGTCGGTCCGACCTCAGTCCAACACCGGGAGCAGTTCCGGCAGATGGCCGTCCGAGGCCTCCGCCGCCCGCTGCCGCTCCTGCGACACCTCCCCGTACAGCGTCGTCCGCGGCTTCGCCGGGCGGCCCGCCGCCTCCGCCACCGCTGTCAGCTCCTTCACGGACTTGTACGAGCCGTACGACGAGCCCGCCATCCGCGAGATCGTCTCCTCCATCAGCGTGCCGCCGAGGTCGTTCGCACCCGAGCGGAGCATCTCCGCCGCACCCTCCGTGCCCAGTTTCACCCAACTGGTCTGGATGTTGGGGATGTGCGGGTGCAGCAGGAGGCGGGCCATCGCCATCACCGCGCGGTTGTCGCGGGTCGTCGGGCCCGGGCGGGAGATGCCGGCCAGATAGACGGGGGCGTTGGTGTGGATGAAGGGCAGGGTGACGAACTCCGTGAAGCCGCCCGTCTGCTGCTGGATACGGGAGAGCGTGCGGAAGTGGCCGAGCCAGTGCCGGGGCTGGTCGACATGCCCGTACATCATGGTGCTGCTGGACCGGATGCCCAGCTCGTGCGCCGTCGTGACGACCTCGATCCAGGTCGCCGTGGGCAGCTTGCCCTTCGTCAGGACCCACCGCACCTCGTCGTCGAGGATCTCCGCCGCCGTGCCGGGGATGGTGTCGAGACCGGCCTCCTTCGCCGCCGTCAGCCACTCGCGGATCGACAGGCCGGTGCGGGTCGCGCCGTTCACCACCTCCATGGGCGAGAACGCGTGCACATGCATGCCGGGGACGCGCTCCTTCACCGCGCGCGCGATGTCGAAGTACGCCGTCCCGGGCAGGTCCGGGTGGATGCCCCCCTGCATGCAGACCTCGACGGCCCCCACGTCCCAGGCCTGTTGGGCGCGGTCGGCCACCTGCTCCAGCGACAGCGTGTACGCGTCCGCGTCCGTGCGGCGCTGCGCGAAGGCGCAGAAGCGGCAGCCGGTGTAGCAGACGTTGGTGAAGTTGATGTTCCGCGTGACGATGTACGTGACGTCGTCGCCGACCGCCGCCTTGCGGACGTCGTCCGCGATGCGGCACAGCGCGTCGAGCGCCGGACCGTCCGCGTGCAGCAGGGCGAGCGCCTCGGCGTCGGTCAGCCGCGTCGGGTCGTCGGCGGCCGTCGCGAGCGCGGCGCGCACGTCCGTGTCGATGCGCTCCGGCACCATCCCGGGCGCCGCCGCCTCACGCAGCGCGTCCCAGTCGCCGTAGACGAGGTCGAAGTCGTCCCGGCGGTCGCCGGTGCGGCCCTCCGTGTCGATCGACGCGTGCAGATCCGTACGGCCGGACGACGTGAACGCCTCCTCCGGCTCCTGCCACGGGTGGCCCTCCACCACCGCGTCCGGGAGGGCCAGCCCGGTCTCCGGGTCCGCCAGCGCCCGCAGGTGCGGCAGCAGCCGCGGGTCCAGCCAGGGCTCGCCGCGCTGCACGAACTCGGGGTAGACGCAGAGACGTTCCCGCAGCTCGAAGCCGGCGGCCGCGGACTGCTGGGCGAGCTGCTCGATCCGCGGCCACGGGCGCTCGGGGTTGACGTGGTCGATGGTCAGCGGCGACACCCCGCCCCAGTCGTCGATCCCCGCGCCGATCAGCCGCCCGTACTCGCCGGCCACCAGGTTCGGCGGCGCCTGGAGGCAGGCCGCCGGGCCCATGATGTGCCGCGCCACGGCCACCGTGGCCACCAGCTCGTCCAGCTCCGCGTCCGGCATGCCGCGCATCGCCGTGTCCGGCTTGGCGCGGAAGTTCTGGATGATCAGCTCCTGGATGCCGTGGTAGGCACGGGAGATCTTGCGCAGGGCGAACAGGGAATCCGCCCGCTCCTCGTACGTCTCACCGATCCCGATGAGGAGCCCGCTGGTGAACGGGACGGACGAGCGGCCCGCGTCCTCCAGCACCCGCAGCCGAACGGCCGGCTCCTTGTCCGGCGAGCCGTGGTGCGGTCCGCCGGGCTCGCTCCACAGCCGGGTCGCCGTCGTCTCCAGCATCATGCCCATGCTCGGCGCCACCGGCTTCAGCCGCTGGAAGTCCGTCCAGGACATGACCCCCGGGTTGAGGTGGGGCAGCAGACCCGTCTCCTCCAGGATGCGGATCGAGATGGCCCGTACGTACGCGATCGTGTCGTCGTAGCCGTGCGCGTCAAGCCACTCGCGCGCCTCCGGCCACCGGTCCTCGGGCTTGTCGCCGAGGGTGATGAGGGCTTCCTTGCAGCCGAGGGCCGCGCCCTTGCGGGCGATGTCCAGGACCTCGTCCGGCGACATGAACATTCCGTGCCCGGCCCGGCGCAGCTTGCCCGGAACGGTGACGAACGTGCAGTAGTGGCACTTGTCCCGGCACAGGCGGGTGAGCGGGATGAACACGCTCTTCGAGTACGTGATGACGCCGGGGCGGCCCGCCGCCTCCAGGCCCGCGTCACGCACCCGGGCAGCCGACGCGGCCAGGTCCTCCAGGGCCTCCCCGCGGGCCTGGAGCAGCACCGCCGCCTCCGTGACGTCGAGGGCGACGCCGTCACGGGCGCGTTTGAGGGCGCGACGCATGGAGTTCTCGGTCGGGCCGGATCCGGAGGTCGCGGAAGTCGTCATCCTTCGAGCATACGATCGAGCTGATCAGCACAGACAGGAGCCGCCGGTTTCGTCCCCGGTCGCGGACCGTTACACGGCGGCACTGGCGCCGCCACCCGTATCCGTACCGGCACCGGCACCGGCGTCCCCACCGGGCAGATACCGTTCGTACGCGTCCAGTGTCCGCAGCACCTCCCTCTCGTCGCCCGGCGGCAGCTGCAGCACCACCTCCTCGATGCCCAGCTCCGCGTAGTGCGCGAGCTTGCCCGGCGTGGGCTGCACGGCGGACGGGACGACCTGGAGGGCTCCGGGATCGCGGCCCGCCTCCGCCCAGACGGCGCGCAGCGCGGGGAGCGTCTCGCCCAGGCCGCGCCCGCCGATCGGCATCCAGCCGTCCGCGTACTCACTGATGTGCGCGAACAGCTTCGGCCCCGCCGCGCCCCCGACGAGCGTGCGCGGCCCGACCACCGGACCGCGCGGCTTCTGTACGGGTTTGGGGTGCGCATGGCTGGCCCGTACGGACCCGAACTCGCCCTCGTACGCCGCCGGTTCGGCCGACCACAGCGCTCGCATCAGCGCCATCCGATCCCGGCCCAGCTCCCGCCGCCTGCGCCAGTCGACGCCGTGGTCGGCGGCCTCCTCCACGTTCCAGCCGAAGCCGACGCCGAGTGTGAAACGGCCGCCGGAGAGGTGGTCGAGCGTCGCGACCTGTTTGGCCAGCACGATCGGGTCGTGCTGGGCGATCAGCGTGATGCCGGTGCCCAGCCGCAGCCGCCGCGTCACCGCGGCCGCCTGACCGAGCGCGACGAAGGGGTCGAGGGTGCGCCCGTACTCCGGTGGCAGCTCCCCACCCACGGGATACGGCGTCGCCCGCTCGACGGGGATGTGGGTGTGCTCGGGCAGGTACAGCCCGGCGAAACCGCGCTGCTCCAGCTCCCGGGCCAGCCGGGTCGGGGTGATCGTCTCATCGGTGAGGAAGATCGTCGTGGCGATCCGCAGAGGCCGCATGCGCACTTCCTAGCACCCGCGCCTTCAAGTCGAAAGCTCTCAACCCCCTTCCCTTGCCCCGCAGTTCACGGCTGAATACCAGGGTCCGAGTACCACCCCTGCACCACCCATGTCCCCCACGACACCTGGGAGCAGCATGTGTGAGGACAACGACCACGCGATGGGCAGACGGGCGCTGTTGGTGACGGGAGCCGCCGCGGCGCTTACGTTGGGAAGCGTGACCTTCGCTTCAGCGGCAGCCGGACAGGACCCGCAGACGAAGACGGTCCGCGGCACGCTGCCGATCGGCTCGCCGGACTTCGTGTACGTCCCTGTCGAGGTTCCGCACGGCGTACGGGAGCTGCACGTCGCCTACACCTACGAGAAGCCGTCCGTCCCGGCCGGGACCGCGGGAAACGCCCTCGACATCGGCCTCTTCGACGAGCGCGGCACCGAGCTCGGCGGCGCCGGCTTCCGCGGCTGGTCGGGCGGGGCCCGCACGGAGTTCTTCGTCCGCGCGGACGACGCGACACCGGGCTACATTCCCGGCCCCCTCCGGCCCGGCACCTGGCACATCGCACTGGGCCCCTACACGGTGGCCCCGCAGGGACTGCCGTACGAGATCACGATCACCCTGACGTACGGCGAACCGGGCGTCGCGCCGAAGCCGGTGTACCCGCCGTCGCGCGCCAAGGGCCGGGGCCGCGCCTGGTACCGGGGCGACTGCCACCTGCACTCCTGGTACTCGGACGGCCGCCGCACCCCGGCCGAGATCGCCGCCCTCGCCCGCGCAGCCGGCCTGGACTTCATCAACACCTCGGACCACAACACCCATTCCTCGCACCCCCATTGGGCGGACCAGGCGGGCCCCCATCCCGACGGCGAACTGCTGATCCTGCTCGGCGAGGAGGTCACGACGCGCAACGGCCACGTGGTGGCCCTCGGCACCGACCCCGGCACCTTCGTCGACTGGCGCTACCGGGCGCGCGACAACCGCTTCGGCCGCTACGCCCGCCGGATCCGCCGCGCCGGAGGCCTCGTCGTCCCCGCCCACCCGCACGCCACCTGCATCGGCTGCAACTGGAAGTTCGGCTTCGGCGAGGCGGACGCGGTCGAGGTGTGGAACGGCCCGTACACGCCGGACGACGAGGTGGCGCTCGCCGACTGGGACGGCATGCTCGTCGCCTCCGTGCGCGAGGGACGGCCGGGCCGCGACTGGCTCCCGGCGATGGGCAACAGCGACGCCCACCGCGACCCCGACCCGGTCGGCACCCCGCAGACGGTCGTGCTCGCCGACGACCTGACCCGCAAGGCGATCCAGGCGGGCATCCGCGCGGGGCGGTCCTACGTCGCGGAGTCCAAATCCCTCTCGCTCGCCTTCTCCGCGGTGGGCCCCAAGGGCGAACACGCGGGTATCGGCGGGCGGTTGGAGGTCGGCGCCGACGCCCCGGTGACGGTCCGCCTGGACGTCACGGGCGCCCCGCGCTGCACGGTCCGCATCGTCACCGACCAGGGCGTCCTGTTCACGAGCGAGGTCGTCCCGGTCTCCGGCTCCGCGACGGTGGAGTGGCATACGACGGCGCAGTACGCGGCGTACGTACGCGCGGAAGTACGGCACGAGACAGCCCTCGGACCGCTGCCGGGGGCGCTGGCGGCGTTCACCAACCCGATCTTCCTGGGGCGGCTCAAGCGCCCCGAGTGACCGGTCCGACGGCTCAGCCGACAGTGACGGTGTACGTGATGGTCTCGGGTTCTGCCGTGCTGGGCGCGGTCGTCTGCGGGCCCGGGGAGGCGGTGCTGTCGTTGCAGGTGTTGAACGTGCAGTGCATCAGCACGATCTCGGTACTGCCCTTGCCGATGGCCTCGAAGGTGAAGGTGAGGCTGCCGCCGGCACCGACCGTCTTCTCGGTGCCGGGGGCCGCCTTGTACTCCCGCCCGCGACTGCGGACCACCGCACTGTCGGGCTTCGGCGTGGCCAGGTACCAGTGCGAGCGGGTCGAGGAGTTCTCGCCATCGACCGTGAGCGTGAACCGCTCCCCGGCCTCGGCGGTGATGCTGGTGTCCTTGGTCGGATGGCTCGTGGGCTCGTCGCCGCCCGTACCGCCGCACCCCGTGGCCAACGCAAGAAGCGCGGCCACATGTACCACTGTTCGCCTGAAGGCCATCGTCATCCCCCGATGTTGCACATGATCACGTCGGCCGGGAGGCTAGCAGGAGTGGGCGAGTGCGCGGCCACCGGCCACGGAGCCCGCCTCACCCAGGACAGGAGCCAGGCCACGATGTCCACGTCACCCCGCAGCAACGAGACCAAGTACCGGCTCGTCTCCGCGTTCCAGCGCCGCATCGGCAACCCCGTCCTGCGCCGCCTCCCCACCCAGACCCTCCTGGAGACAACAGGCCGCACCTCGGGCCTCCCCCGCCGCACCCCGGTGGGCGGCCGCCGCATCGGCGACTCCTTCTGGCTGGTCTCCGAGTTCGGCGAGCGCTCGCAGTACGTCCGCAACATCAAGGCCGACCCGCGCGTACGCGTCCGCATCCGCACCCGCTGGCACACCGGCACGGCCCGCCTCCTCCCCGAGGACGACGCCGTGGCCCGCCTGCGTCAGCTGCCCCGGCTCAACAGTGCGGGGGTACGGGTGATGGGGTCGGGGCTGCTGACGGTGCGGGTGGATCTGGACGGGTGAGGCAGCGTTGCGAGGAGCAGCTCCCTCACCCCGGCCACACGAGCGCCTGCACCTCGCTGTACGCGTGCAGCGCGTACGACCCCACGTCGCGCCCGACCCCGCTCTTCTTGAAGCCGCCGAACGGGGCCTCCATGTTGCGGCCGACGGTGTTGATGCCGACGCCTCCGGCGCGCAGCCGGCCTGCGACGCGGAAGGCGCGGGCGACGTCGCCGGACCAGACGTAGTCGATGAGGCCGTAGTCGGAGTCGTTGGCGAGGGCGATGGCCTCCCCCTCCTCGTCGAAGGGGAGGACGACGACGACCGGGCCGAAGATCTCCTCGCGGACCACCCGCATGTCGGGGGTGCAGTCGGCGAGGAGGGTCGGGGAGACGTAGAAACCGTGATCGGACGGCGGTCGTTCGCCGCCCGCGGCGACCCGCGCGCCCTCTTTCCGGCCCAGTTCGACGTACGACTCCACCCGGTCCCGGTGCGCCGCCGAGATGACCGGCCCGACGACCGTGCCCTGCTCGCGCGGATCGCCCACCTTCAAGTGACCGGCGTAGGCGGCGAGTTGCTCGACAAGGCGGTCGTACACACCCCTCTGCGCCAGCACCCGCGTCGGTGCCGTGCAGATCTGCCCGCTGTAGAAGGAGAACGTCGTGCCGATGCCCGACACCGCGGACCCGACATCCGCGTCGTCGAACACGACCGCGGCGCCCTTGCCGCCCAGCTCCATCAACTGCCGTTTCATGTGGCGTCCGCACACCTCTGCGATGCGCTGCCCGACGGCGGTCGATCCGGTGAAGCTGACCATGTCGACGTCGGGCGAGTCGACCGCCGCCTCGCCGACCTCGGCACGCGAGCCGCTGACGACGTTCACGACGCCCGGCGGCGCCCCCGCCGCCTCCAGGGCCTCCGCCATCCGGTAGACGGAGAGCGGGTCCTGCGGGGCCGGTTTCACGACCACCGTGTTGCCCATGGCCAGCGCGGGCGCGATCTTGCCTGCCGGGTTCGCCCAGGGGTTGTTGTACGAGGTGATGCAGGTGACGACGCCGACGGGCCGGCGTACGGCGAGCGCGCCCATGACGGCCGCCCTGCCGAAGGGCCCCGCTTCGTTGATCTGCGGGGGCAGGGCCTGCTCCACGGGCTCCACACGCGCGTACCGCCGGAAGCGGGCCGCACCCACGCCGACCTGCATCCCGCGCGCCGTCCCCGTCGTCGCCCCGCTCTCGGCCTGGGCGAGGTCGGCGTAGGAGAGGAAATTGCGCTGGATGATCTCCGCCGTCCGGTCCAGGACGGCGGCGCGCTCCTCGGCCGGGGTGCGCGACCAGGTCTCGAAGGCCTCGCGGGCCGCGGCCGTGGCCGCGTGCACCTGATCCCGCGAGGCCTCCGGCGCCCGCCCGACGATCGCCTCGGTGGCCGGGTCGATCACCTCGTAGTGCCCGCCGTCCGGCTCGACCCACGCCCCGCCTATGAACAGCCGTTGCCTGTCCATCACTTGGCCTCCGCCCGCGGTCCGTGACTCACCTGGTGGTCACCGACCGCGTGTCCCGCCCGGAGCGGAGCACCTTGCCCGGTACGGCGCCCGTGACGACGTCACCGCGTATCGCCTCGACCCCGTTGACCCACACCGCGGTTATGCCGATCGCCTTCGAGTCCAGCCGCGGACTGTCTCCCGGCAGGTCGTGCACCAGGGTGGCCTTGCCGGCGTCGATCCGTTCCGGGTCGAAGAGGACGAGGTCCGCATGGAAGCCCTCCTGCACACGCCCCCGCTCCCGCAGTCCGAAGAGCTGCGCCGGGTCGTCCGTCAGCATCCGCACCGCCTGCTCCAGACCCATCAGCTTCCGGCCGCGCAGGCAGTCGCCCAGGAAACGGGTGGTGTACGGGGCCCCGCACATGCGGTCCAGATGGGCGCCCGCGTCCGAGCCGCCGAGCATCACGTCCTCATGGCGCCAGGTCTCGGCGCGCAGGGCCCAGGAGTCGGGGTCGTTGTCGGTGGGCATCGGCCACAGCACCGTACGCAGGTCGTCGGCCGCGCAGATCTCGACCAGACAGTGGAAGGGGTCCTGGCCGCGCTCGGCGGCGATGTCCTTCACCACGCGCCCGGTCAGGCCCGCGTTGGCCTCGCTGTAGGTGTCCCCGACGACGTAGCGCCCGAAGTTCGCGAGCCGCCGGAAGACGCCCGCTTCCTTGCTGACGGCGCGCCGCAGCATCTCGGCGCGTACGTCGGCGTCGCGGAGTTTCGCGATCCGCTCGGGGACGGGCAGGCCGAGAACGGGACCCCAGCCGGGGATCAGGTTCAGCGCGCAGAACGTGCCGAGCGACATGTTCATGGGCGTGAGGATCGGCATGGTGAGGGCGATGACACGGCCACCGGCCTTGCGGGCGCGCTCACTTGCCAGCAGCTGGCGCGGCACGCGTTCGGGGACGGAGGCGTCGATGGTCAGCACGTTCCAGTTCAGGGGGCGCCCGGCGGTCGCGCTCATGTCCACGAGAAGGTCGATCTCCTCGTCGCTGAACTGATCGAGGCAACCGGCGACGATGGCCTCGATCTGGGTGCCCTCGTGCTCCCCCACCGCCTGGGACAGGGCGAGGAGTTCGGCCGGACCGGCGTGCCGGGACGCGACCGGCTTACCGTCGCCGTCGGAGTGCGTGGACGACTGGGTGGTGGACAGCCCCCAGGCGCCCGCGTCCATCGCGTCGTGCAGCAGCGACAGCATCCGCCGCAACTGCTCCGGCGTCGGCTGTCCGCCCACCGCGTCCGCCCCCATGACGTACCGTCGCAGCGCGCAATGCCCCACCATGAAGCCCGCGTTGACCGCGATCCGCCCCTCCAGGGCGTCCAGATAGTCGCCGAAGGAGTGCCAGCTCCAGGGCGCGCCCTCCTCCAGGGCGATCAGGGACATGCCCTCGACCTTGGACATCATGCGGCGCGTGTAGTCGGCGTCGGCGGGGCGGTCCGGGTTCAACGGGGCAAGGGTGAAGCCGCAGTTGCCGCCCGCGACCGTGGTGACGCCGTGGTTGAGGGACGGGGTGGCGTACGGGTCCCAGAACAGCTGGGCGTCGTAGTGGGTGTGCGGGTCGACGAAGCCGGGGGCGAGGACGAGGCCGCGCGCGTCCTCACTCGTCCTCGCCTCCTCCTCACCCACGTCGCCGATCGCGGCGATACGGCCGCCCCGTATCCCCACATCCGCGGTGTACGCGGGCGCGCCGGTCCCGTCCACGACGGTGGCACCCTTGATGACGTGGTCGAGCATGGCGCGCCCCCCTAGCCCTGGGCCGCTTGGCGGAACCGGGTCGTGCGGTGCACCGGGTCCGTGTCGATCTTCGGGATGACGTGCTCGCCGAGCAGCCGGATCGTCTGGAGGGTCTCCTCCTTCGGGACGCCGACCGGCAGCCCGAAGCTGAGCTGGTCCGCGCCCGCCTGCTCCCAGCGCTTGCACTGGGTGAGCACCTCGTCGGGATCGCCGCAGATCAACAGCTCTTCCTCGATGAGGAGTTCGACGAACTCGGGGGTGTACTCGGGCAGCGTCTCGGGCCAGACGGGGAAGCCCTCGGGGCGCGGGAAGGTGTCGTGGTAGCGGAAGACGAGCGAGGGCAGGTAGTGCAGGCCGCCGCTGACCGCGATCCGGATCGCCTCGTCGTGCGTGGGCGCGCAGATGGCGGTGGTCGTCACCATCACGTTGTCGTTGACGAAGTCCCCGATGGGTTCGGCGTTCACGACCGCCGTCTTGTACTGCTGGAGCACCCACTCCATGTCGGCGACCTTCTGCACGCTGAAGCCGAGCACGCCGAGGCCCTTGCGGGCGGCCATCGCGTACGAGGGCGGGGACCCGGCGGCGTACCACATCGCCGGATGCGACTTACCGTACGGCTTGGGGAGGATCTTCCTCGGCGGGAGCTGCCAGTGCTTGCCCTGGAACCCGGGGTACTCCTCCTGGAGCCACATCTTCGGGAACTCGGCGATGGTCTCTTCCCAGATTTCCTTCGTGTAGTTCATGTCGGTGATACCGGGCAGGAAGCCGAGGATCTCGTGGCTGCCGGCCCCGCGCCCGCTGCCGAACTCGAAGCGGTTCTCGGTGAGATGGTCGAGCATGGCGACTTTCTCGGCGACCTTCACCGGGTGGTTGACCTGGGCGAGCGGGTTGAAGATCCCGGAGCCGAGGTGGATGCGGTCGGTCGCGTGGGCGAGGTAGCCGAGGAAGACGTCGTTCGCCGAGAGGTGCGAGTACTCCTCCAGGAAGTGGTGCTCGGACGCCCAGGCGTACTTGAAGCCGGACTTGTCCGCCTGGATGACGTACTCGGTCTCCTCCATCAGCGCCTTGTGCTCCGCGAGCGGGTCGGTCTCGGCGCGTTTGCCCACGTATCCCTGTACAAAGAGCCCGAATTCCAAGGAGGTTCACCGTCCCCAGTGATCATGTGGCCGAGTTTTCTGACGTACCGTCAGATTCATCTGCCGCCGACTGTGGCACCGGCCGCCTGGACCGTCAATAGTTGACGGCCAGTCAGATGACCGCGACGCCGGCGAGCCAGCCCCCGTCGATCACAAACGGCTGACCGGTGATGTACGAGGAGTCGTCCGACGTCAGGAACAGCGCGAGTTTCGCCACCTCGTCCGGCCTGCCGATCCGCCCCATCGGCACGAGCTTGCGGTACAGACCGTCGATGGCCCTCGCCATCTCCTCCGCGTCCGCGTCCGGGTCCAGCAGGGACGGGTTGGACATCGCGGTGTCGATGGCGCCCGGACACATCGCGTTGACGCGTATCCCCTGAGCGGCCAGCTCCATGGCGGCGACCCGGGTGAGCCCGAGGATGGCGTGCTTGGTCGCCGCGTACGAGCCGACGGCCGCCATCCCGGTCATCGCGGTGTACGAGGCGGTGTTCACGATCGTGCCCCCGCCGGCCGCCGCGATCTCCCCCGCGACCGCCTTGATGCCGAGGAAGCAGCCGACCTGGTTCACCTGCACGACCTGCATGAACTCGTCGAGAGGGGTGTCCACGAGGGAGTTGAAGCGCAGGATCCCGGCGTTGTTCACCAGCCCGTCGATCCGGCCGTACGCCTCCTTCGTCGCGGCCACGGCGGCAGTCCAGTCCGCCTCCTTGCCCACGTCGAGACGGACGTGCAGCGCCCCCAGCTCCTTGGCGAGCGCCTCCGCCTGGTCGTCGAGCACGTCGGCGACGACGACCTTGGCCCCCTCCGCGGCGAAGAGCCTGGCCTCCTGCTCACCCTGTCCCCGCGCGGCGCCGGTGACGATGACGACGCGACCGTCCAGCTTGCCCATGTCCACTCCTCAGTCGAGACAGGGGGCGACCTCGGCCCCGAACGCGGTGATCTGGTCGATGAGTTCGCTACGGCCGCGGCTGCGGAACCGCACCTGGATCTGGTCCACGCCCATCGCGCGGTACGCCCGCAGCGACTCGGCGAGAGCGTCGGGGCGCCCGGTGAGGGTGCGGCGGCCCACGTCCCACGCCGGCTCGCCCACGTACAGCGGCTCGGTGATCGCGCCGATGACGAAGGGGCCCTGGACGGCGGACTGTGCGCGCAGTTCCCTGATCCGGCCGATCTGGGCCGGCAGCCGGTCCCGCGGATCCCCCTGCGGCAGCCAGCCGTCACCCCGGACGGCGGCCCGGCGCACGGCGGCGGGCGAGGACCCGCCCACCCACAGGGGCACGCGCTCCTGCGCCGGCCGGGGCCGCTGCCCGAGCCCCTCGAAGTCGTACAACTTCCCGTGGTGGACCGGGTATTCATCCGGACCGAGTGCGGCCCTGAGCGCGTCGAGGGACTCGTCGAGGACGGCCCCCCGCCGCTCGAAGTCCACCCCCAGCACCTCGAACTCCTCCTGTACGTGCCCGGCCCCGACCCCGAGGATCAGCCGCCCGCCGGAGAGGTGGTCGAGGGTCGCGTACTGCTTCGCGGTGAGCAGCGGGTGCCGCAGACCGACGACGGCGACATGGCTGAGGAGACGGACATGCCGCGTGACTCCCGCCAGGAAGGCGAGGGTGGCGATCGGGTCGTACCAGATGGTGCTCATGGCGCCCGCGAGACGGCGCGGAATGGCGACGTGGTCGCAGCCCGCGAGGTACGCGAAGCCGCTGCGGTCGGCGGCCCGGGCGATCTCGACGAGGTCGTCCGGTCCGGCGCCGGCCTCCCACGCCTCCGCGTAGATGGTGCTCTGCGACTGCACCGGGAGCTGCATGCCGTAGGCCAGTCGCCCTTCGGGCAGCACCTGCATGGGACCACACACCTTTCAGCTGACGGTCCGTCAAACGGTGGCTGTCGCCGCCATGGTCGTAGCTGACGGGCCGTCAGACAAGGGGTGGGAGGGTATGGCATGAACGAGGATCCCTCAGGGGGTCCAGAGGCCGTCCGCCGACAGCTGAAGCAGCTCGATGGCGTTGCGCCGCACGATCCGGTCGACCACGTCCGCCGACAGGTGCCCCATCTGGGCCTCGCCGACCTGCCGGGACTCCGGCCAGGTGGAGTCGGAGTGCGGATAGTCCGTCTCGTACAGGACGTTGCCGACCCCGATGGCGTCCAGGTTCTTCAACCCGAAGGCGTCGTCGAAGAAGCAGCCGTACACATGGTCGGCGAAGAGCTCGGACGGCGGCCGGTGGACCTTGTCGGCGACCCCGCCCCAGCCGCGGTTCTCCTCCCACACCACGTCGGCGCGCTCAAGGATGTAGGGGATCCAGCCGATCTGCCCCTCCGCGTACATCACCTTGAGGTTCGGGAAGCGCTCGAACTTCCCGCTCATCAGCCAGTCCACCATCGAGAAGCAGCAGTTGGCGAAGGTGATGGTGGAGCCGACGGCGGGCGGCGCGTCGGCGGACGTCGACGGCATGCGGCTGCTGGAGCCGATGTGCATGGCGATGACGGTGCCGGTCTCGTCGCAGGCGGCGAGGAAGGGGTCCCAGTCGTCGGTGTGGACGGAGGGCAGCCCTAGGTGGGGCGGGATCTCGGAGAAGGCGACAGCGCGTACGCCACGGGCGGCATTGCGCCGTACTTCTTCCGCCGCAAGTTCGGCGTCCCAGAGCGGAATGAGGGTGAGAGGTATCAGCCGCCCCCGCGCGGCCGGCCCGCACCACTCCTCCACCATCCAGTCGTTGTAGGCGCGGACACCGAGAAGTCCCAGCTCACGGTCCTTTGCCTCGGTGAAGGTCTGGCCGCAGAAGCGCGGGAAGGTCGGGAAGCAGAGGGCGGACTGGACATGGTTGACGTCCATGTCGTCGAGACGCTGCGCAACGTCGTACGAACCCGGACGCATCTGCTCGTACGTGATGACTTCGAGCTTGATCTCATCACGGGAGTAGCCGACGGCGGTGTCGAGCCGGGTGAGCGGCCGGTGCAGGTCCTCGTACACCCACCAGTCGCCGATGGGCCCGTCCTCACCCGGACTGCCCATGATCGGCGCGAACTTGCCGCCGAGGAACGTCATCTCCTTCAGCGGGGCACGGACGATGCGGGGGCCGACATCCAGGTATTTCTTCGGGAGCCGGGCCTGCCAGACGTCAGGGGGCTCCACCGTGTGGTCGTCGACCGAGATGATCTTCGGGAAGGTCGCCAGGGGCGCCTGAGGGGTCTCCGTGCTCTCCGTGGTCTCCATACGGGCCACGGTAGCGCCGAACTGACGGTCCGTCAGCTCTCTGTCCACCGTCCAGGGAGGACCCCTGGATATGTGCGACTCTGCGCGAACATGTGAGAAGACCGTGTGAGGACCTTGTGATGTCCCATGCGCCCACCTGTGATCGCTGTCTCCCACGGCTGACGTATCCGCCATGAACAAGGCAAACTGGCTTCCTTGTCATGACGTTCGGCAGGGTCGGCAGGTTCGGCGGGTTCGGCAGGGGGCAGCGATGGACGGTGTGCCGCGTGTACCGGAGCAGTGGGTACCGGAGCCGCAGCATGCCGAGGGACCGGCGCCGGCACTGCGCTTCGGCGTGCTCGGCCCCGTGCGCGCCTGGCGCGGGGCGGAGTCCCTGCCCACCGGGTCCCCGCAGCAACGTGCCCTGCTGGCCGCCCTCCTGCTCCGCGAGGGCCGCACGGCCACCGCGTCCGAGCTGATCGACGCCCTGTGGGGCGAGGACCCTCCCTCCCAGGCACTGGCCGCGGTCCGTACGTACGCCTCCCGGCTGCGGAAGGTGCTGGACCCCGGCGTCCTGGCCAGCGAGTCCGGCGGCTACGCCATCCGCTCACTGGGCGACGGCGCCCTGGACCTGGCCCTCGCCCAGGAACTCGCGGCGGACGCGGAGAAGGCCCGCAACGCCGGAGACCTCTGCCACGCGCGAGCCCTGCTGAACAAGGCTCTGAGCCTGTGGGACGGCGAGCCCCTGGCCTCCGTCCCCGGCCCGTACGCCGAAACCCAGCGCACACGCCTTGAGGAGTGGCGTCTCCAACTCCTCGAATCCCGCCTCGACATGGACCTTGAGCAGGGCTGCCACGCGGAGGCCGTCTCCGAACTGACGGCCCTCACCGCGGCACACCCGCTGCAGGAGCGCCTGCGCGAGCTGCTGATGCTCGCGCTGTACCGCAGCGGGCGGCAGGCGGAGGCACTGGCGGTGTACGCCGACACGCGGCGCCTGCTCGCGGAGGAGCTGGGCGTCGACCCCCGCGCGGGCCTGCGCGACCTTCAGCAGCGCATCCTCCAGGCGGACCCGGCACTCGCGGAACCCTCGGCGCCCGCCGCCGAGCCCGCCGCGGCCCCCGTCCGCCCCGCCCAACTCCCCGCCACCGTCACCGACTTCACCGGCCGGGCGTCCTTCGTCTCCGAACTGAGCGACGTCCTCGCCTCCGCGTCCACCGCCGAGGGCAGCGTGATGGCGGTCTCGGCCCTGGCCGGCATCGGAGGCGTGGGGAAGACGACCCTCGCCGTGCACGTGGCCCACCAGACGCGGGCCGCCTTCCCGGACGGGCAGTTGTACGTGGACCTCCAGGGCGCCGGCGCGCGGGCGGCGGAGCCGGAAACCGTGCTGGGCGCGTTCCTGCGGGCTCTGGGGACCGCGGACTCGGCGATCCCGGACACGCTGGAGGAGCGGGCGGGCCTGTACCGGTCGGTCCTCGACGGACGGCGCGTGCTGGTCCTCCTCGACAACGCCCGGGACGCGGCCCAGGTGAGGCCGTTGCTGCCGGGGACGGAGGGGTGCGCCGCCCTGGTCACCTCGCGGGTACGGATGGTGGACCTGGCCGGCGCCCACCTCGTCGACCTGGACGTCATGTCCCCCGAGGAGGCCCTGCAGCTCTTCACGAAGATCGTGGGCGCGGAACGGGTCGCTTCGGAGCGGGAAGCCGCGCTGGACGTCGTGGCGGCGTGTGGGTTCCTCCCCCTGGCCATCCGGATCGCCGCCTCTCGACTGGCCGCGCGCAGGACGTGGACGGTCTCGGTACTCGCCGCGAAACTCGCCGACGAGCGACGCCGGCTGGACGAACTCCAGGCCGGGGACCTGGCGGTCAAGGCCACCTTCGAGCTGGGGTACGGACAGCTGGAGCCGGCGCAGGCTCGCGCTTTTCGGCTGCTGGGGCTGGCGGATGGTCCCGACATCTCACTGGCCGCGGCCGCAGCCGTACTGGACCTGGGGTCCGAGGAGACGGAGGACCTGCTGGAGTCCCTCGTCGACACGTCACTCGTGGAGTCCGCGGCTCCCGGCCGCTACCGCTACCACGACCTGGTACGGCTCTACGCGCGTGCTTGTGCGGAGAGGGACGAGCAGCCGCCCAGCGAGCGGTATGCGGCGATGTCCAGGCTGCTGGACTTCTATCTGGCCACCGCGGCACGGGTGTACGCCATCGAGCGCCCCGGGGACCGGACCGTGGATCACCTTGAGGTGACCGAGCAGGCGGGCCAGGAGTTCGGCGACGACGGAAAGGCCCTCGACTGGCTGCATTCGGAGGCGGCCTGCATTCTGGCCTGCGTGCAACAGTCGCTGGGGGAGGGCACGTTGCGGCGCGGCGTCGACCTCCTGCTGGCGTCCAAGGACCTGGCGGAGTCCGGCGCCAGCTCGCTGAGCTACGAGGCTGCCGCCCGTGCCGCGCGTGATGCGGCGGACGCTCTGGGCGACGCACAGGCGGCGGGACGTGCTCGGGTCACGCTCACCCAAGTGCTGAGCACTGCCGGCCGTTTCGACGAGGCCACCGAAGAGGCCGAACGGGCCACCGCTCTCGGCCTCGCGGCGGACGACCCCTGGACCAGCGGGAACGCGCCCAACGAACTCGGCATCATCGCCATCTGCAAGAACGAGCCCGCCGCGGGCGAAGCGCACCTCCTCAAGGCGATCGACGCCTTCCGCGCCGACGACAACCGTCCCGGCGAGGCCAGCGCCCTGTGCAACCTCTCACGCGTGCTCGTCTCCATGGACCGCACCATGACGGGGATCGAACTCGTCCAGCAAGGCATCGCCATCTACGACGAGTTGGGCCTGACCGTGCGGCTCGCCAACGCCCGGTACGCCCTGGGGATCGCCCTCGGGCACGCGGGGCGTGCCACGGAGGCACTGGAACAGCTGACGGAGTCGCTCACGATTTTCGTCGAGAACCGGCAGCGCCTCTGGGAGGGGACGACTCACTTCCGCATCGCCCAGGTTCACCTGTCCTCCCGCAGGCCCGCACAGGCGGCCCAGCACGCCGAACAGGCGCTCAGCACGGGCATCATCGGCGGGGACTGGATGCGTGCGAACGTCCTCACCCTCCTGGGCAGGTCCCTCAACGGCCTCGGCCAGGTGGACCGTGCACGAGCCTGCTGGAACGAGGCGCTGTCCATCCACGAGGCGGCGGGGGCTCCGGAAGCCGACGAGTTGCGCAGCCTTCTGACACCCATCGCGGCGGCCTGAGGCGCGGACCTGAGACCGGGGGCCTGAGGCGGCACCGGGCGGCGTTCATCGAACGTTTATGGGCTGCTGCCACTCTCGGTACATCGACCCGTCGCGTCGGGGGGCAGACGGATCGGCACTGGCCCCACAGATATGGTGAGCGGCCTTGGAACGCCCGTTCGGCGGCCCTCGGGGGAGTCGCCGAACGGGCGTTCTCGACAGCAGACCTTCAATCCCATGGGAGTACTCAGCCATGAGCGATGCCGAGAAGAACAAGGACATCACCACTCTCGACAGCCACGCGCCTGTCCCGCCCGCGAACCTCATCGCGACCACGGACGACAGCCACGCGCCTGTGCCCGGCGAGGACTCCATCAAGACGATGGACAGCCACGCACCCGCGCCGCCCAGCGGAGACACCGTCACCACGATGGACAGCCACGCGCCCGTCCCGCCGGCCCTGGACCTGGACAACAAGTAGACCTCCATCCCGACGGGGATCGGCCGCGGTGGCGCGGAGGGGGAGCCACCGCGGCCGAGGCATGCCCGCCCGCCCCTCCGGGCCCCGATCACCCTTGCTCCGCAAGGTGTAACTGGAGGAATTCGGCACCTTATCCTGCAGTTTTGCCGCCGAAAGCTTCCACTTCACTCCTGCACGGCCACAGCACGGCCGGGTTATGCACAGGCGGGGCGGGGGCGGGTGGGGGTGCGGGAGGGTGGGGGGATGACGAGGGGGGAGGCGTTGCGCGGGCTGGTGCAGAGTGGTGGGGTGCTGCTTACCTGCCGGGCGCTGGAGGCCGGGTGGACGCCGCGTTCCCTCCTGCGCGCCCTCGCCGCCGAGGGCTGGACCCGGATCACGCCCGGCGCCTGGGCCGAGCCGGGGCGGGACGTCACCCTCTTCGACCGGGTCCGCGCGGCGCAGCTGCGGAAGCCCGAGCTCGTCGCGAGTCACCGGACGGCGGCCGCGCTCTGGCGGATCGAAACGCTCGGCTCGCCCGGCACCGAGTCGCTGGTCTTCACAGACCCGGAGCTCGCCACCCGTCGGGACCGGAAGAGGGGAAGCACCGTACGCGTACACCGCGCCTCCCTCGCCCCCAGGGAGGCGGTGACCCGCTGGGGCCTGCGCCTCACCATCCCCAGCCGCACCCTCGTCGACCTCCTCCGTACGGAGCCCCGCGACGAAGCCCTGGTGGCCGTCGACTCCGCGCTCTCCCGCCGCACCGTCGCCGGCGTACGCCGCGCCCCGCTCCTCCGCCTCACCGACCTGGCCGCCGCACTCGAAGCTCCTCGCCGGGGAGGAGCCGCCGCCCGCGGCCACCTTCACCTCGCCGACCCCCACGCCGGCTCCCCCGCCGAAACCATCGCCCGCCTCCGCATGCACGACGCGGGCCTGCACCCCGAGAGCCAGGCGGAACTCCGAACCCCCGACGGCCGCCGCCGCTTCCTGGACTTCCTCTTCCGGGCGCAAGGGCTGGCCGTGGAGATCGAGGGCTACGCCTACCACGGCACCCGCGCCGCACACCGCGACGACATCGCCCGTTTCAACCAGGTCCTCCAGTGCCCCGAGGTCCGCCTCCTCCTCCGCTGCACCGCCACGGACGTCTTCCACCGCCCGGCGAAGATGATCGAGGAAATCCGCGCCGCCCTCGCTCAGGCAGCCACCGGGATGCCGTGAACGACCGCGGGCTCCCCTCCCGCCCCCGTCTGTCTGAGACCCTTTCCCTCATGAGCACACCACCGGACGGACTGCCCGTCTACCGCGTTCTGACCGGCCCGGACGACGCCTCGTTCTGCCGTCGTGTGAGCGAAATGATCGGCCTGGGCTACGAGTTGCACGAAGGCCCGGCTGTCACCTTCGACGGTGAGAACGTCATCGTCGCTCAGGCACTGCTCTGGCCGACGCGGCCGTAGCGCGTCCGCGAGCCCTCCGGGTCACCGCCCCCGCAGCTCCCCCTTGACCACCTTCCCGCTCGCGTTCCGGGGCAGTTCCCGGACGAACTCGACCTCCCTCGGCACCTTGTAGTTCGCCATTTCGCGGCGGGACCAGGCGATGAGGTCGTCGCCCGTCAGGACGGACTCCGGGCGGCGGACCACGTACGCCTTGCCGACCTCACCCAGCCGACCGTCCGGGACCCCGATCACCGCCACGTCCGCCACGTCCGGGTGCAGGCCGAGCAGTTGCTCTATCTCCGCCGGGTACGCGTTGAAGCCGCCCACGATGAACATGTCCTTGATGCGGTCGGTGATACGGAGGTTGCCCTCGGCGTCCAGGACACCGACGTCGCCCGTGCGCAGCCAGCCGTCGTCCGTAACGACGGCCGCCGTGCCCTCCGCGTCCTCGAAGTAGCCCCGCATGACGTTGAAGCCGCGGACGAGGACCTCACCGGGCGCGCCGGGGGCGAGTGCGGTGCCGGTGGAGTCCACCACGCGGACCTCCGTGCCCGGGATCGCCCGGCCCGAGGTCGAGGAGATCACCGAGGGTGCGTCGCCGCGACGGCACATCGTGACGATGCCGCTCGCCTCGGAGAGGCCGTACGCGGTGAGTACGGTGTCGATCCTGAGCTCCGTCCGAAGGCGCTCGACCAGGCGCAGGGGCACCACGGCCGCCCCCGTCACCACCAGCCGCAGCGCCGACAGGTCGTACGCCTCCCGGGAGGGGTGGTCCAGCAGCGACTGGTGCAGGGTGGGCGGGCCCGGGAGGACCGAGATGCGTTCGGAGGCGATGTTCGCGAGCACCGTGTCCATGTTGAAGACGGGCTGCGGGACCATCGTCGCGCCGCGCATCAGACAGGCGATGACGCCGGCCTTGTAGCCGAAGGTGTGGAAGAAGGGGTTCACGATCAGGTAGCGGTCGCCCTGTCTGAGGCCCGCCAGGTCGCTCCAGATCTCGTAGCCGCGCAGGGTCTGCGCGTGGGTGATCACCGCGCCCTTGGGGCGGCCCGTCGTGCCGGAGGTGAAGATGATGTCCGAGGGGGACGAGGGCGAGATCTCCGCCTCCCGCTCCCGGACCCGCGCCTCGCCCACCCCGTCCCCGCTCGCCAGGAAGTCCTTCCAGGTGCGGAAGTCGGCGGGGGCGTCGTCCGCGAGGACCACCACCTGCTCCAGGTGCGGGAGAGCGGGCAGGGGGCCGCGGCCGCCGCCGGATGCGCAGGCCCGCCGCAGCGAGGCGACGTACGACGTCCCGAGGAAGGTTCCCGTCACGAACAGCAGCTTCGCCCGGCTGCGCGAGAGTACGTACGCCGCCTCCGAGCCCTTGAAGCGTGTGTTCAGCGGGACGAGGACGGCTCCCGCCGACACCGCACCCAGTGCGGACACGATCCAGTCCAGGGTGTTGGGCGCCCAGATCCCCACCCGGTCACCGGCCCGCACCCCGTTGGCCATGCAGGCCGCCGCTGCCCGTTCGACACGGGCGCCCAACTGCGCGTACGAAAGGCGGGTGCGGCCCTCGACGACCGCTTCGCGGTCCGCGAAGCGTGCCGCCGCCGAGCGGACCAGTCCCGGAATGCTTCCCCACACAACGTCACCGCGCACGGCGGGCCTCCCTACCAACACGCATAGCTGACTGACCGTCAGATTAGCTGTAGCCTGACGCCCTGTCAGCTTCCGGGACTTCACCAGGAGGTGCGTGCCCATGCCAGGGACCGGGGCAGGAATCAAGGACGCGACGGCCGTCGTCGGCATCGGGCAGACCCCCTTCGCCAAGCAACTCGTCGACTCGGAGAAGACGTTGGCCTGCCGTGCCGTGCTCGCCGCACTCGACGACGCCGGGATCGCGCCGAGCGAGGTCGACGCGCTGGCCTCCTACACGATGGAGGAGACGGACGAGGTTGAGGTGGCCAAGGCGCTCGGCGTCGGCGACCTCACCTTCTTCAGCAAGGTCGGCTTCGGCGGCGGCGGTTCCTGCGCCACCGTCGCGCATCTCGCGGCCGCCATCGCCACCGGGCAGGCCACGGTCGGCGTCGCCTGGCGGTCGCGCAAGCGGGGCAGCGGACCCCGGCCGTGGAAGAACACCACCGTCCAACTCCCCACGCCCGCCCAGTGGACACGCCCCTTCGGGCTGCTGCGCCCCGCCGACGAGATAGGCATGCTCGCGCGCCGCTACATGCACGAGTACGGCGCCACCCGCGACCACCTCTTCAACGTCGCCCTCGCCTGCCGCAACCGGGCCAACCAGAACCCCGCCGCGATCATGTACGACCGCCCCCTGACCCGCGAGATGTACATGACCTCCCGCTGGATCAGCGAGCCCCTCTGCCTCTTCGACAACTGCCTTGAGACGGACGGGGCGTTGGCCTGCGTCATCGTGTCGGCCGAGCGCGCCCGGGACTGCCGCCGTACGCCCGTCTACGTCCACTCCGCCGCCCAGGGCCTGCCCGCCCAGCACCACGGCATGGTCAACTACTGGAACGACGACCCCCTCACCGGCCCCTCCTGGACCGCCGCCCGGCACCTGTGGAAACACGCCGACTTCACCCCTGACGACGTCGACGTCGCGCAGATCTACGACGCCTTCACCCCCCTCATCCCGCTCTCCCTGGAGGGCTACGGCTTCTGCGGACGAGGCGAGGGCGCCGCCTTCACCGAGGGGGGCGCGCTGGAGATCGGCGGACGGCTGCCCCTCAACACCGGTGGCGGCGGCCTCTCCGAGGCGTACGTCCACGGGTTCAACCTCATCAACGAGGGCGTGAAGCAACTGCGCGGGACGAGCACCGCCCAGGTCCCCGGCGCCACGACCTGCCTGGTCACCGCGGGCGAGGGAGTCCCCACCTCCGCCCTTCTGCTGAGGAGTTGAGAATCCGGATGCTCGAACCCGTCGTGGACGAGGACGGCGCCCCCTTCTGGCGGTACACCGCCGCGGGCGAACTCCGCGTCCAGGCCTGCTCCGGCTGCGGTGAACTCCGCTTCCCGCCCCGGCCCTGCTGCCCGCACTGCCACTCCTTCGAGAGCGAGTGGCGCAGGATGAGCGGCAGGGGCCGCATCTGGTCGTACGTCATCCCGCACCCGCCCCTCCTCCCCGCCTACGCCGCGCAGGCGCCGTACAACGCGATCATGGTGGAGCTGGCGGAGGCGCCGCGCATACGGCTGGTCGGGAACCTGGTCAGCGGGCCGGGAGCGCCCCTCAACTCCGTTCCCCCCGAACGCCTGCGCATCGGAGCGCGCGTGCAGGCGGTCTTCGCCGAGATCGGCGGGGTCACCGTGCCCCACTGGGTTCTGGAGCGCCCATGACGACCCCCAGCGATGCGGGCGGCCTCCGTGTGACCGCCGACAAGGACAGCGGGGTCGCCGTCCTCACCCTCGACCGGCCCGCCAGGCTCAACGCCATCGACCTCACCACGGCCGCCGAACTCGCCGCAGCCTGGCGGGAGTTCCGCTTCGACGACTCGGTGCGGGCCGTCGTCGTCACCGGCGCCGGCACCCGCGCCTTCTGCACCGGCCTCGACCGTGACGCGGACGTGCCGCAGCCCAACTCCCCCTACATGATCGACGATCCGCTCATCGCGATCGGCCCGAAGGCCAACGACCTCTGGAAACCGGTCGTCGCCGCCGTGAACGGCATGGCGTGCGGCGGCGCATTCTACCTCATCGGCGAGGCGGAATTCGTCGTCGCGGACGAGTCCGCGACGTTCTTCGACCCCCACACCACCTACGGCATGGTCAGCGCGTACGAGTCGATCTACCTGGCGCAGCGGATGCCGCCCGGCGAGGTGGCACGGATGGCGCTGATGGGGAACGCCGAGCGGATCTCGGCGCGGCGGGCGTACGAGGTGGGCCTGGTGTCCGAGGTGACCGCGCCCGGGGAGGCGGTCGAGGCAGCCGTGCGCAGTGCCGCCGTGATCGCGTCGTACCCGGTGGAGGCCGTGCAGGGCACCGTACGGGCCTGCTGGGCGGCGAAGGAGGCGGCCCGCGCCCACGCGTTCGCGCAGGCGCCGCACCTCATCGCGCTCGGCAATCTGCCCAGCGAGCGGCAGGCGGGACTCTTCACCGCCCGCCGCTCGGCTTTCAGGACCCGCTGACCGGGCTAGGGGGTGCGGGTGACGCCCTTGAGGACGCAGGCGGTGTCGCTGCCGGTCTCGCCGTCCTTGAGGACGTAGGAGGCGGCGACGTCGAGGGTGTCCTCGCTGCTCGCTGAGACGTACGGGATGGTGGAGGCGCTGGTGCGCACCGTGGCTCCGGCCGGGTCCCTGAAGGTCACGGAGAACTTGTACGTGTACGTCGTACTCGCGCTGCTGTTGGTGGCTCTGACGTGGGCGACGATGCCGCGCGACTCGTCGAAGACGCAGGTCTCGATCTTGACGTCGTCGACGGGGTCGGTGGCCTTGCCGGTACCGGTGGTGGAACCGGTGGAGTTCCCCGTGGTGCCCGTGGACCCGGTCGTGCCGGTGGAGGCCGAACCGCTGTCGTCGTCATCGTCGTCGTAGTGGCTGCCGCCGCTCGTTCCCCCGCTGGTGCTGGAGGAGTGGCTCGAACCGCTGCTGCAGCCGCCGCCGTGCGAGCCGCGGGCTCCGGTGAGCGCGACCACGGCGACGCCGAAGACGGCGATGGCACGGACATGGCGAAGCTTCACGTTTCAACCCCCGTTGAAATCGTCATGACCGCATGCGGAAGGACCGCATACGGGAAAAGAGGAACCCGGCCCGAATTCCAAGATCCGCCGACCGGGAACCGTCACCCTAGCAGCGCTTTCCGAGCGCCCTCCGTCCGCGCCAACGCCCCTACGGAGCCGGGCGGTTGGCCACGCCCCGACACGCGACCCGCCCCACCGGCGCCCCCCTCCCGCCCCGGGCGCTCGACGCCACGTGGCGGACACGGCGCGCCGGGCGTAGCGTCGGGAGCGAGAGCCGTGAGGAGGGCCACGTATGGCCCGAAACGTATTCGGATCGATACTCGCGCTCGTCGGAGCGACGGCCGCCGTCTGGAGCCCCTTCCGTGCCTGGTACGACGGCCGTCACGGGCGCTCCTACCGCCTCGGCGACCTGTTCTCCTCGTCCGGCGTCACCGACGTGCGGGCCGGGCTGTTCGCCTCGCTCTTCCTGCCGTTGGTCATCGCGGGCGTCATCACGCTCGCCGGGGTCCTGGTCCAGTCGCGGGTGCTGGTGGCCCTGGCCGGCGTGATCGTCCTCGGCTTCACCGTCCTGTGGATGGTCCGCGTCGGTCAGGCCGAGGGCAGTCTCAGCGTCGACTCGGACGGCGACGGGCTGGGGCTGGGGGTCGCGATGGCCTTCGGGGGCGGTGTGCTGCTGCTCGTCGCTGCCGCGCTGCTGCGGGGGCGGGGGCGGCGGCGTGAGCCCCTGCCGCCGGAGCCGTCCGAGCCCACGGCTCCCCCGCTCGGCGCTCCCCCGCCGGAGCCCGGCACCACGACACCCCCCGAGGACCAGCCCACCGCCACCTGGCGCCGCCCACCCCAGGACCACACCTGACCCTCCGGGGCGGGCAAACCCCGGGTACCCCTTGTTTCCTTGTCACCCGGTTTGGGTGCCGGCCGGGGGTGGGTCACGCAACCCGGCGTTCACGGGGCGCCGCTGCGCCCACCCGTGCCGCCCCTGGCGGCACGATTGCCCGCAGTGACGAGGCTTCGCCAGCCCCCGGCGCCACACCACCCGCCGCTGCTGCCGGGTGGGCAACCGCCCCCACGCACCCGCAGCCGAGTACGCACGGAAGGGTCCGTGCCGGTACGTCTCTGCCCGTCGCGTAGCCGGCCCCCAGCCAAGCTCCGCCGATGTGACCCCCGGGCAGTACGCCCACGCGGCGACGGGCAAGACGTACCGGCA
>NZ_JBEXDZ010000042.1:0-60121 GCF_040606085.1 Streptomyces sp. NPDC005485
CACAAACGCCTGACTGGCTGGATTCCTCCAGCCCGTCAGGCGTTTGTGAATGCGCTGATTCAGCCCGCCAGCGCGGCGACCACCGAACGCGGGCGCATGTCCGTCCAGTTCGCCTCGATGAATTCCATGCACTCCTGCTTTCCGCTCTCCTCCTTGGCCGTCTCCCAGCCCGCCGGCTGCTCGATCCGCGCCGGCCAAAGGGAGTACTGACCCTCGTCGTTGACCAGAACGACATAGCTGCCGTTGGAGTCCTCGAACGGGTTCGTCGCCATGATGTCCACCTCTGCGAAGTGCGAAGTCGGGTTGTGGAGAAGACGCTAGATCCGCACGGCCGCCGCGCCGGGCAGCGAGCCAGGCAGTTGGGCGGCAACCCCGCCGCGATGGGCGCTGGTGACCGCGATCCCGGTGGCCACCGTGGCCGCACGGACCGCCGCGAGCGCGTCGCGCAGCAGCTCGGTGCGCTCCTGAGGCAGCTCGGAGAGCCCCGGCCGGCCTGCCCGTATGAGAGTCAACGCGGCTTCGAAGACGGCTACTTGAGCCTCGCCGAGCGCTTCGTTGCGGTCGATGCGCTCGCGTGCCCGGTCCAGCACGTACTCCAGGGTGTCCGTGTCCGCCATGGCGTGACTCCTCGGTCGGTCGTACCGGTGGGTTCTGCACCCCACCGATGGGTTCCTGCACCCCACTATTCGCGGCCGAAGAGCGGCCCGGCGGCAGCCGGCGCACAACTGCTGCCTACCTGCCTGCCGGTTGCCGCCGGGGACGCCGGAAACGGCCACGGCGCGAATCTACGGTGATGTCCGAAAGGAAGTTCCGGACCCACCGGAAACTCCTTCTCCCCTGTCATCCGATGATGTGGACGAAGCGAACAATGAAGCCTGTGGAATGGGCGGCTCGCCCTCGATCCGGGCCGCTGGACGTCGTCGTTACCGGACTGCCGTCCGATGCGCACACCTGGAACCTCGTATTCATCCAGTTGCTGCTCGAAGACCTCGGGCACACCGTCGTCAACCTGGGGCCGTGCATTCCCCGGGACGAAATCGTCGAGTCCTGCTGCAAGTTCCAGCCCGACCTGCTGGTCGTCAGCAGTGTCAACGGGCACGGCTTCAACGACGCGGGACCGCTCATCGAGGCCGTCCGGTCGCGCTGGGAGCTGGCGGGCCTGCCCGCCGTCATCGGCGGCAAGCTCGGGGTGTCGGGCGGTGGCAGGCAGGAGCAGGCCGCGGAGCTCATGCGGGCCGGCTTCGACGCCGTCTTCCAGGAGGGCGTCGACTTCGCCGCCTTCGAGTCCTTCGTCGGCTCGCTGCCGCGGACCTCCGGGGACCGGACCCCGCTGCCCCGGGCCCGCGCCCTGGCCGAGGAGGTGGCCCGATGACCGCCCCGGTCCAGCCCCGCCCCGCGGAGCGCACCGCCGTGCACCGACGCCCGCTGTCCTTCGGCAGGTTCGTCGCCGAGGCGCAGGCACGCGGGGCGCTCGTGGTGCAGCCGCGGATGGGATTCTCCGACCCCTCGCTGATGCGGGCGGGCCTGGTCGCCACCAAGAACGCGGCGGACCCGGTCGTCGGCACCGTCACGATCGACAGCTACACCAGGGTCGGTGACGAACCGTCAGCCGTGCTGGCACTGCACGAGGGCGTCCCGCTGAACGGGTTCCCGATCACCTCCTACAGCCCGCACACCGCGAGCTGGGTCCTCGACGGGGTCCGCGACGCAGGGTTCCCGGTACAGGTGCGGCACGGCTCGGCGCGCCCCCAGGGCATCGTCGCCGCACTGGCGCAGCTCGGCCTCGACGCCACCGAGGGCGGCCCCGTCTCGTACTGCCTGCCCTACGGGCGTACCCCGCTGCTGGACTCCGTGCGCAACTGGCAGGAGAGCTGCGAGGCACTGGCCGCACTGCGCGCCCACGGCACGGAACCGCACCTGGAGACGTTCGGCGGCTGCATGCTCGGCCAGCTGTGCCCGCCGGGGCTGCTGGTGGCGATCAGCGCGCTGGAAGCACTGTTCTTCCACCGGGCGGGCCTGCGCAGCATCTCGCTCAGCTACGCGCAGCAGACCAGCGCCGAGCAGGACCGCGAGGCCGTGCACGCGCTGCGACGGCTGGCCGGCGACCTGCTCCCCGACACCGACTGGCACATCGTCCTCTACACCTACATGGGCCTGTACCCGCGGACCCGCGAAGGCGCCCTGGACCTCCTCGAACGCTCCGCCGAGCTGGCCGTGGACACCGGCGCGGCCCGGCTGATCGTCAAGACGACCGCCGAGTCGCACCGTATCCCGACGGTCGCGGAGAACGTCGAGGCCCTGCGCACCGCCTCCCGGGCGGCGGCCCTGCACCGGGCACAGCTCGTCCGACGCGGCACGGCCCCCCGTCCGATCGCCGGACCGGACCGCCTCGCCGCGCTCGCCGACGTGTCCGACAACCCCGTCTACGCCGAGGCCCGCGCGCTCGTCGAGGCCGTACTCGCCCTCGACGCGGACATCGGACAGGCGCTCTTGAAGGCGTTCGCGCGCGGTCTGCTCGATGTCCCCTACTGCCTTCACCCCGACAACGCGGGCCGCACCCGCAGCCGTATCGACCGCTCCGGCCGGCTCGTCTGGTCGGAGATCGGGGCGATGCCCATCGGCCATGTCTCGCGGCGCGGGGGTCGGCTGACCGCGGCGGGTCTGTACGACGCGCTGTCGTTCGTGCAGCGCCGCCACGACCGCACCCTCGCCTCGACCCCCATCCGGAGCACTCTTCCCGCGGCGTCCCGGCGCCCGTCGGACTCACGGCAGCACACCCAGGAGGTAGCACCATGACCAGCACGTCCGCCGGACTCGACGGCCGCACGCCGCCCTCGTTCCCGTCCTCCCCCGACCAGCACCTGCTCAACGAGAGCACGCGCGCCACGCTGCGCGTGCAGAGCCGGATGCTGGCCGCCACCCGCGCGTTTTTGACCGGACAGGGCTTCCAGGAACTGCTGCCGCCGGTCATCGGGCCGGTCACCGACCCGGGCATCCGCGGCTCCAAGCAGGTCGACGTCGACTTCTACGGCCACAAGTACAAGCTGATGACCAGCGCGATCCTCTACAAGCAAGCGTCCCTGCTGGCCTTCGACAAAATCTTCTACATAGCCCCGAACGTCCGTCTGGAGCCCCTGGAGACGGCCGTCACGCACCGCCATCTCGCCGAGTTCCACCAGATCGACGTGGAGATACGCGACGCCCGCCGCGAGGACGCGATGGAGGTCGCCGAGCGGCTGGTGGCGTATGTCGTCGACGAGGTGGTCCGGGAGCTGCCGGGCGAGCTGGAGCTGCTCGGCCGGGACCGCGACGCCTTCCGCGAGGTGGTGGTGGGCGCGTTCGCCCGCACCACCCACAAGGAGGCCACCGCCGACCTGATCGCGCTCGGCCATCCGCAGGACCCCGGCGCCGAGATCGACTGGCAGGGCGAGGAGATCATCTCCGCCAAGACCAGCCGCCCGTTCTTCGTCACCGACTACCCGAAGGGCTCGCGCGGCTTCTACGACCGCGAGGACCCCGAGCAGCCTGGTGTACTGCGCAACTTCGACCTGATCGCCCCGGAGGGCTACGGCGAACTCGCCAGCGGCAGCGAGCGCGAGCACGACTACGCGGCGCTCGTGACGCGGATGCGGGAGACCGGCGAGAACCCCGCCAAGTACGGCTGGTACCTGGACCTGGCCCGCCGCGGCATCCCCGCCAGCTCCGGCTTCGGCATCGGCCTGGAGCGCCTCACCCGCTACGTCACCGGCCGCACCGCCGTCTGGGAGGCCAGCGCCTACCCGAAGCTTCCGGGAGTGGTGTCCGCGTGAGCACCGTACTGAGCGCCGCCGGGTTCCCCGAGGAACAGGTGCGGCACCGGGCGCGGCACGGGGCGGCGGGCGCGTTCCCCGCCCTGGACGCCTACGGCAGCGGCCTGCTGGGCGCCGAGCCCGCCGGATCGGACCCCGGCGACCTGCTGGAGCGGGCCCGGATCGTGCCGCCGGTGTTCATGCCGGAGCGGCTGAAGAAGCTCATCGACCTGGCTCGCGAGCCGCTCTACACGGACGTCGAACTCGACACCGTGGTGGGCGGGTTCGCCTCCCGGCTGCCGCTGTACGTGTCGGCGTTCGGCTCCACCCAGGTCGCCAGCCGCGACCTCGGCGAGGCCGCCGGGCGGCAGGCGGGACGGCTCGGCATCCCGATGGTGATCGGCGAGAACGTGGTGCCGGTCAACGGCTACCGCGCCGCTTCCGACGGCGGTGTCTCCCCACTGCTGGGCCGGATCGCCGCGTACGCGCAGGCATCGAAGGACGCGTACGGCGGTGTCGTCGTCCAGCAGTCCACCGAGGACGCGGACGCCGAGGTGTGGAACCTCCTCTACAGCGACCCCGTCTGCGAACCGCTGCTGGCCTCCGGCCGCCTCGCCTTCGAGCTGAAGGTCGGCCAGGGCGCCAAGCCGGGCCTCGGCGGACTGACCGTGCTGGGCCGCGACGCCGCCGCGCGGGTCGCCGAACAGTACGCCACCGACCCGGTGTTCGGCGCCGGCAGCGACCGCGTCCTGCGGATCAGCAGCCCCGGCACGTTCACCGAGGAGATCCTGCGCCAGCAGATCCGGCTGATGCGCAACAACTTCCCGCGCGTGAAGGTGTGGGTGAAGCTCCACCCCGGGCGGGACGTGGCCCTCGCGGCGGCCACCGCCTGGGCGGCCGGCGCGGACTCCGTGACGGTCGACGGCGCCGAGGGCGGCACCGCCTGGGCGCCCAGCGGGTTCCTCGGCCAGGTCGGGCTGCCGCTCGGCGAGTGCCTGACCCGGATCGGCCGCACCGGGAACTGCCTGCTGGCCAGCGGGCGGATCTGGGAGGGGACCCGGGCCGTCAAGGCGCTCGCGCTGGGTGCCCATGCGGTCGGGCTCGGCCGGGCCGCCCTGCTGGCCGTCGACGAGGACGCCGAGGACGGGCTCGTCCGACTCGTCGAGAGCATCGCCCTGGAGCTGCGGCTGCTGATCAGCGCCGTCGGCAAGTACCGCGTCGACGCGCTGGACGCCGAGGACGTGCTGCTCCCCCCGGAGGCGGCGCCGCCCGCGCGGGCCGGGTGACCGCCCAGGCCGGGTGAACTCCCGGTCGCTCCCTACGACTTGGCAAGACCCCGCACATTCCCCGTCGTGGCTCCGTCGGTCTCCCGGCACGCCGCGAGACCAGCCAACCGAGCTTCCAAGAAGGTGTCGAGATGTCCCAGCAGCAAGCCGGCCCCGCTCTGCCCCCCGGCGCCGACGGCGTGCCGGCCCGCGTCACCGCGTACAACGACACGGCGGTGGACCTTCCCGTCGGCCCGCTGCACGAGCTGTTCGCCGCCCAGGCCGCCCGCACCCCCGACGCGATCGCCCTGGTCCGCGGGGAGCGCGAGCTGACCTACCGGGAGCTCGACGGCGCGGCCAACGCCCTCGCGAGGGAGCTGATCGCCGCGGGCGTCGGCCCCGGCGACGCGGTCGGGCTGCTCTTCGACCGGTCGCTCGCCTACGTCGTCACGGTCCTCGCGGTCCTCAAGAGCGGCGGCGTGTACGTGCCGCTGGACCCGCGCCAGCGTGCCGAGCGCCAGTCCTGGATCCTCGACAACACCTCCGCCGTACTGCTGGTCACCGACCGCCCGGCCGACGAGACGGAGTTCGCGGCCCACCTTCCCGCGCTCCGCCTGAACGACGAGAGCGTCACGGCCTACGGCCCGGCCGACGCGCCCGGCGTCACGGTCCACCCCGACCAGGCGCTGTACGTGATGTTCACCTCCGGCTCCACCGGCACCCCCAAGGGCGTCGTCAACACCCACCGCAACGTCGTCGAACTGGCCCTCGACCCCGGCTTCGGCACCGCCGCCCACGAGCGCGTCCTCGCCTACTCGCCGCTGGCCTTCGACTCCTCGACGTACGAGCTCTGGGTGCCGCTGCTGCGCGGCGGCCTCGCCGTCGTACTGTCCTCCCCGAAGATCGACATCGGTGAGCTGGGCGAGGCGATCGCCCGGCACGACATCACCGCCGCGTACTTCACCACCGCCCTCTTCGACGCCATGGCCAGCGAGGCCATCGAGGGCCTCGCCCGGCTGCGGGAGATCTGGACCGGCGGCGACGTGCTCTCCGCGACCGCCCTGCAGAACGTCCTCGACCGGTGCCCGGACACCACGGTCATGCACGTCTACGGCCCCACCGAGGCCACCGTCTTCTGCAGCTACCAGGCCTTCACCCCCGAGGTGCGCACCCTGGAGCGGCTGCACCTGGGCATCCCGATGGCCAACACCGCGATGTACGTCCTCGACGGCGAGCTGCGCCACACCGCCCCCGGCGAAACCGGTGAACTCTACGTCGCCGGACGGCACTTGGCGCAGGGCTACAGCCAACGCCCCGACCTGACCGCCGAGCGCTTCACCGCCGACCCGTACGGCCCGGCCGGCAGCCGCATGTACCGCACCGGCGACCTGGCCGCCTGGAACGAGCACGGCGAGATCGTCTTCGGGGGCCGCGCCGACCAGCAGATCAAGCTGCGCGGCAACCGCATCGAGCCCGGCGAGATCGAGTCGGTCCTCACCTCCCACCCCTCGGTCGCCCAGGCCGCCGTGATCGTCCGCGAGGACCGCCCCGGCGACAAGCGCCTGGTCGCCTATGTCGTCCCGGCCGTCGAGGGTGTCATCGACGCCGCCGAACTGCTGCGGTACGCCGGCCAGGAGCTCGTCGAGTACATGGTCCCCTCGGCGCTCGTCCCGCTGGGCACCCTGCCGCTGACCCCGAACGGCAAGCTGGACCGGCGCGCACTGCCCGCCCCCCGGGCCGGCGCCACGGCGAACGGCCGGGCACCGCGCAACGGCGTCGAGGAAGTGCTGTGCGGCCTGTTCGCGCACGCGCTCGGCCTGCCCTCGGTCGGCATCGACGACGACTTCTTCGCCCTCGGCGGCCACTCGCTGCTCGCCACCCGCCTGGTCAGCCGCGTCCGCACCGCACTGAAGGCCCAGCTCTCGCTGCGGGAGTTCTTCAAGTACCCGACCGCGGCCCTGCTCGCCGAGTACATCGCCGCGGACGGCGGCGAGTCGGCTCGCCCCGAGCTGACGGCGACCGAGGAGCGCCCGCGGCTGCTTCCGCTGTCGGCGGCCCAGCAGCGGCTGTGGTTCCTGGACCAGCTGGAGGGCCCGTCGGCGACGTACAACATCCCGCTGGCCGTGCGCGTGCGCGGCTCCCTCGACACCGGCGCCCTGGCGACCGCGTTCACCGATGTGGCCGGCCGCCACGAGAGCCTGCGCACCGTCTTCGGCACGGCCGAGGGCCAGACCTACCAGCGGGTGCTGCCCGCCGACGCGGTCCGCGTCGAGCTGCCGCTCACCCCCGCGACCGACGCGACCCTGGCGGACCTGCTCGCCGCCGAGGCCGCCCGGACCTTCGACCTGGCGGGCGAACTCCCGCTGCGGGCCCGGCTGTTCGAGCTCGACGAGCAGGACCACGTGCTGCTCGTCGTCATGCACCACATCGTCTCCGACGGCTGGTCCTACCAGCCGCTGATGCGCGACCTGAGCACCGCCTACGTCACCCGCTCGCGCGGGCAGCGCCCGGCCTGGGAGCCGCTGCCGGTCCAGTACGCCGACTACGCCCTGTGGCACCACGACCTGCTCGGCGACGCGGCCGATGAACAGAGCGTCGCCGCCCGTCAACTCGCCTACTGGAAGCAGGCGTTGGCAGAGCTCCCGGAGGAGGCCACGCTGCCGGCGGTCCGGCCGCGCCCGGCGGTCGCCTCCTACCGCGGCGCCACCCACACCGTGCACTGCCCGCCCCAGGTGCACGCGGCGCTGGCGCGGCTGGCCCGCGAGTCCGGCGCCTCGGTGTTCATGGTCGCCCAGGCCGCCGTGTCGACGCTGCTCTCGCGCTCCGGGGCCGGCCAGGACATCCCGCTCGGCTCGCCGATAGCGGGCCGCACGGACCAGCAGCTCGACGACCTGGTCGGCTTCTTCGTCAACACCCTGGTGCTGCGCACCGATCTGAGCGGCGCCCCGAGCTTCCGCGAGCTGCTGACCCGGGTGCGCGAGACCGACCTCGCCGCCTGGGCCCACCAGGACCTGCCCTTCGACCGGCTGGTCGAGGCCGTCAACCCGGACCGGTCGGCGGCCCGCCACCCCCTCTTCCAGGTCATGCTGACGCTGACGGACGCGGCCACGCCGACCCTCGTCTCGGACGGCCTGGACACGCACGCCGAGTTCACCTGGCTGCAGGCCGCCAAGTTCGACCTCACCTTCTCCTTCGCCGAGCACCGGACGGCGGACGGCGAGGCCGGCGGCCTGGACATCACGGTCGAGTACGCCACCGACCTGTACGACGCCCGCACGGTCGAGGCCACCGCCGAGCGGCTCGTACGGCTGCTGGTCGCGGCGGCCGAGGCGCCCGATCTGCCGGTCGCCGAGCTGGAGTTGCTGTCCCCGGTCGAGCGGAAGCTGCTTCTTGAGGAGCTGGCGGGCCCGGTCACCGACACGGCGGCGGCAGCGGGGCTCGGCGACCTGTTCGCCGCCCAGGCCGCCCGGACCCCGGACGCGGTGGCCGTCGTCCACGGCGGCGAGGAGCTGACGTACACCGAGCTGAACGACCGGGCGAACCGTACGGCGCACCGGCTGATCGCGGAGGGCGTGCGGCCCGGCAGCCGGGTCGCCCTCTTCCAGGAGCGGTCCGTGCACTCGGTCGTCAGCACGCTCGCCGTGGTCAAGGCCGGGGCGGTGTACGTCCCGCTCGACACCCGCTACCCCGTCGAGCGCATCCAGCTGATCGTCGCCCAGTCGAGCATCGGTTACTTCCTCACCGACACCGACCTCCCGGACCTCCAGCTCCCGGCCGACGCCCGCCTGTTCCGTGTCACCGAGCTGCTCGACGGCACGGACGCGAGCGATCCGGCGGTGCGGGTCCATGCCGATCAGCCGGTGTACGCGATGTTCACCTCCGGCTCGACCGGTGTCCCCAAGGGCGTCGCGGTCACCCACCGCAACGTCGCCGACCTCGCCCACCAGAAGATGTACGCGAACGGCAACCACCAACGGGTCCTGTTCCACTCCCCGATGGCCTTCGACGCCTCCACCTACGAGATGTGGGTCCCGTGGCTCACCGGCGGCGCACTGGTCGTCGCCCCCGCCGGACACCTCGACCCCGCCGCCTACCAGCAGCTCATCGCCGAACACACCATCACCGCCCTCTGGTTGACGGCAGGACTCTTCCGGCTCATCGCCGAAGAAGCCCCAGCGGCCCTCGCCGGTGTCCGCGAGGTCTGGGCCGGCGGCGACGTCGTACCGCCCGAGGCCGTCCGCCGGGTGATGGACCACAATCCTCGGATCACCGTCGTCAACGGCTACGGGCCCACGGAGACGACCACCTTCGCGGCCACGCACCACATCCGCCGCCCCTTCGACTACACCGGCCCCGTCCCCATCGGCGAGGCCCTCGACAACCACCGCCTCTACGTCCTCGACGAGCACCTGCGGCTCGTCGCCCCGGGCACCCCGGGCGAGCTGTACATCGCGGGCGCCGGTCTCGCCCAGGGCTACCTGGACCGGCCCTCCCTGACCGCCGAGCGGTTCGTGGCCGACCCGTTCGGCCCCTCCGGTGCCCGTATGTACCGCGCCGGTGACCTGGTGCGCTGGAACGAGCGGGGCTCCCTTGAGTACCTCGGGCGGGCCGACCAGCAGGTCAAGCTGCGCGGCTTCCGCATCGAGCCCGGCGAGATCGAGAGCGTGCTCGCCGGTCACGGCTCGGTCGCGCAGGCCGTCGTCACCGTCCGCGAGGACCGGCCCGGCGACAAGCGCCTCGTCGCCTATGCGGTGGCCGCCGGGGAGAACGGCGTCGACACGGCGGTACTGCGCCGGCACACCGCCGACGCGCTGCCCGAGTACATGGTCCCGGCCGCCTTCGTGGTGCTGGACAAGATCCCGCTGACCAGCAACGGCAAGGTGGACCGCAAGGCCCTGCCCGCACCGCAGCTCGGCAACGACACCGCCGCCGGGCGCGCACCCCGCACTCCGGTCGAGGAGGTGCTGTGCGGGCTGTTCGCCGAGATCCTCGGCCTGCCGTCCGTCACCATCGACGACCACTTCTTCCACCTGGGCGGACACTCCCTCCTCGCCACCCGGCTCATCAGCCGTATCCGGCAGGCCTTCAGCGTGGGGATCACCGTCAAGGACCTCTTCCAGGGACCGACCCCGGCCGCGCTCGCGGAACTTGTGGAGCTACGCAGCGGGGAGGACGTACGGCGGCCGGTGCTGAAGGAGGTGGCACGGCCGGAGCGGGTGCCGATGTCGTTCGGGCAGCGCAGGCTGTGGTTCCTGGACCAGCTGGAGGGGCCGTCGGCGACGTACAACATCCCGCTCGCCCTGCGGCTCACCGGAGCCGTGGACACCGAGGCGCTGCGGCTCGCGCTCACCGACACCGTCGTACGCCACGAGAGTCTGCGGACGCTGTTCTCGGTGGCGGAGGACGGAGAGGCCGGGCAGCTGGTGCTGCCCGCCGGGGAGATCCGCCTGGACCTCCCGGTCACCCCCGCCGACGAACACACCCTGGACGCGCTGCTCGGCGCGGAGGCGGCCCGCACCTTCGACCTCGCCGCCGACCTCCCCGTACGGGCCTCCCTGTTCGGCACAGGACCGCAGGAACACGTGCTGCTCGTGGTCATGCACCACATCGTCTCCGACGGCTGGTCCACCGCCCCCTTCCTTCGCGATGTGGCGACCGCCTACACCGCCCGGGTCGCGGGCCGGGCACCCGAGTGGCAGCGGCTCCCGGTCCAGTACGCCGACTACACCCTCTGGCAGGAGGAACTGCTCGCGACGGACGGTGAACGGCAGGCCGAGTTCTGGCGGCAGACGCTGGGCGAGCTGCCCGAGGAGGCGACCCTCCCGGCCGACCGGCCGCGTCCGGCGACCGCGAGCTTCCGGGGCCGTACGCACGGCGTGCAGTGCCCGCCCGCGCTGCACGAGGCGCTGACCCGGCTGGCCCGGGAGACCGGGACGACCCTGTTCATGGTGGCGCAGGCCGCGGTGGCGACCGCGCTGGCCCGCTCCGGCGCCGGCACGGACATCCCGATCGGGGCGCCCATCGCGGGCCGCACCGACCAGCGCCTCGACGACCTGGTGGGCTTCTTCGTCAACAGCCTGGTGCTGCGCACCGACGTCGAGGGGGACCCGTCCTTCCGTGAGCTGCTCGACCGGGTCCGGGAGACCGACCTGGCGGCCTGGGCCCACCAGGACCTGCCGTTCGACCGGCTCGTCGAGATCCTCAACCCCGAGCGCAGCACCGCCCGCCACCCGCTCTTCCAGGTGGCCCTCACCCTTCAGGACGCGGCCAAGCCGGTCCTCGAACTCCCCGGCGTGCACACCGAGTCGGGCTTCACCCCGCTGGAGATCGCCAAGTTCGACCTGACCTTCTCCTTCCACGAGCACCGGGCGCCCGACGGCCGGCCGGGCGGCATGGACCTGGCCATCGAGTACGCGACGGACCTGTATGACGCCCGGACCGTCGAGGGGCTCGCGGACCGTCTTCTGCGACTGCTCGAAGCGGCCGTCTCCGACCCGGAACTGCCCGTCGGACAGCTGGAGTTCACCGGGCCCGAGGAGCGGGAGCGGCTGCTGGAGCTGGGCGCCGGCCCGGTCACCGACGGCGCTCTGCCGGACGCGGGCCTCGCGGAGCTGTTCGCCGCGCAGGTGGCCCGTACGCCGGACGCGGTCGCGGTGGCGTGCGAGGAGCGCACCTTCACCTACGCCGAACTCGACGCCGAGTCCGACCGGTTCGCGGACCGGATCATCGGCCTCGGGGTCGGCCCCGAATCCGTCGTCGCCCTGATGATGGAGCGCTCACCCGACCTCCTGGTCGCCATGCTCGCGGTCGTGAAGGCGGGCGGCGCCTACGCGCCCCTCAACCCGGCCGACCCGGACACCCGGCACGTCCAGATCCTCGACGAGCTCGACGCGCCGGTCCTGATCACCGACCGGGCGCTGGCCGACCACCCGCTGGTTCACCGGGCGCAGGCCCGGGACCTGGTCGTCGAGGCCAAGGACCTCGACGGCCGCCCCGCGACCAGGCCCAGCGGCCCCACCCACCCCGACCAGTGGCTGTACGTCATGTTCACCTCGGGCTCGACCGGCGTCCCGAAGGGCGTCGCCGTCACCCACCGCAACGTGGCCGACCTGGCCCGCCAGCGGATGTACGCGGGCGGCGCGCACCAACGGGTCCTCTTCCACTCCCCGCACACCTTCGACGCCTCCACCTACGAGATCTGGGTGCCGTGGCTGACCGGCGGCACGGTCGTCGTGGCGCCCCGGGGCCACCTGGAGACCGGCACGCTGAGCGAGCTGATCACGGGGTACTCGATCACGAGTCTGTGGCTGACGGCGGGGCTGTTCCGGGTGATGGCCGAGGAGGCCCCGGAGGCGTTCGCGGGGCTCCGGGAGGTGTGGGCCGGCGGGGACGTCGTACCGCCCGAGGCCGTCCGACGGATCCACGAGCACTGCCCGGACACGACCGTCGTCAACGGCTACGGGCCGACCGAGACCACCACCTTCGCCGCCACCCACCGCATCCGCCGCCCCTTCGACCACCAGGGCACGGTCCCGATCGGCGAGGCCCTCGACAACCACCGCCTCTACGTCCTCGACTCCGCGCTCCGGCTCGTTCCGGCCGGTGCTCCCGGTGAGCTGTACATCGCCGGGGCCGGTCTGGCGCGCGGCTATGTGGGCCGCCCGTCGCTCACCGCCGAGCGGTTCGTCGCCGACCCGTACGGCGAGCCGGGCGCCCGGATGTACCGCACCGGGGACCTGGTGCGGTGGAACCACGAGGGCTCGCTGGAGTACCTCGGCCGGGTCGACCAGCAGGTCAAGCTGCGCGGCTTCCGCATCGAACTCGGCGAGATCGAGACCGCGTTGACGGGCCATGAAAGCATCGTGCAGGCCACGGTGATCGTCCGCGAGGACCGGCCCGGGGACAAGCGGCTCGTCGCCTACCTCGTGGCCGGCGAGGGCGGCGTCGACCTGAACGACCTGCGCCGGCACGTCACTTCGGCAGTCCCCGAGTACATGGTCCCGTCGGCCTTCGTGCTCCTCGACGCGATCCCGCTGACCGCCAACGGCAAGATCGACCGGCGCGCGCTGCCCACCCCGCAGGTCACCCACGACGTCACCGGACGCGCCCCGCGCACCCCTCAGGAAGAGGTCCTGTGCGGTCTGTTCGCGGCGGTCCTCGGGCTCCCGTCGGCCACCATCGACGACCACTTCTTCCACCTGGGCGGCCACTCCCTGCTCGCCACCCGGCTCATCAGCCGTATCCGCCAGGCCTTCGGCGTCCAGCTCGGCGTCAAGGACCTGTTCCGGTACCCGACCGTGGTCGCGCTGTCCGAGCGGGTGACGGAGGGCAGCGGTGAACTTCCGCGGGCCGCGCTGACCCGCGCACAGGAGCGCCCGGAGCGAGTGCCGCTGTCCTCGGCCCAGCAACGCCTGTGGTTCCTGGACCAGATGGAGGGCCCGTCGGCGACGTACAACATCCCGATGGCGCTGCGGCTGAAGGGCGACCTCGACACCGAGGGCCTGCGGCTCGCGGTGAGCGACGTGGTCGCCCGCCACGAGAGCCTGCGGACCGTCTACCCGACCCATGAGGGCAAGGCGTACCAGTCGGTGCGGGAGGCCTCCCCGGTCGACCTGCCCGTCGTCGCGGTCACGGAGGACGCGCTCGCCGGACGGCTGGCCGGCCTCTCGGCCGCCACCTTCGACCTGTCCAGGGACATCCCGCTCCGCGCCCACCTGCTGGCCCTCGGCGACCAGGAGCACATCCTGCTCCTGGTCATCCACCACATCGCCTCCGACGGCTGGTCCAACGCGCCGCTCTTCCGCGACCTGGCCGCCGCCTACGAGGCCCGTGTCCGGGACCAGAGCCCCGCATGGGAGGAGCTGCCGGTGCAGTACGCCGACTACACGCTGTGGCAGCAGCAACTGCTGGAGGGCGACGAGGAACGCCAACTCGACTTCTGGCGCACGGCGTTGGCCGACCTGCCCGACGAGGCCACGCTCCCGACCGACCGCCCCCGCCCGGCCACAGCCTCCTACCGCGGCACCACGCACACCGTCCACTGCGACGCCCCCCTGCACCAGGCCCTCGCCGCCCTGGCCCAGGACACCGGCACGACCTTCTTCATGGTCGCCCAGGCCGCCGTGTCGACCCTGCTCTCCCGCTCCGGCGCCGGACAGGACATCCCGCTCGGCTCCCCGGTCGCCGGCCGCACCGACCAGAAGCTCGACGACCTGATCGGCTTCTTCGTCAACACCCTCATCCTGCGAACCGACCTGACCGGCAACCCCACCTTCCGCGACCTGCTCACCCGGGTCCGCGAGAGCGACCTCGCCGCCTGGAACCACCAGGACCTCCCCTTCGACCGCCTGGTCGAGATCCTCAACCCCGAGCGCACGACCGCCCGTCACCCCCTCTTCCAGGTCATGCTGACGCTGGGCGACACCTCGGCCGACGCGCCCGAACTCCCCGCCCTGGAAACGGCGTACGAGTTCTCGAAGGTGGAGGTCGCCAAGTTCGACCTCACCTTCGGCTTCGCGGAGCACCGGGGTGCGGAGGGCGAGCCGGGCGGTCTGGACATCACCGTCGAGTACGCGACCGACCTCTACGACGCGAGCACCATCAAGGCAACGGCCGAGCGCCTCGTACGCCTCCTCGGCGAAGCCGTCGCGACGCCCGATCTGCCGGTCGCCGAGCTGGAGTTGCTGTCCGAGGGCGAGCGCACTCTTCTCCTTGAGGAGTTGGCGGGCCCGGTCACCGAGACCGTGGACGCCGGTCTCGGCGAGCTGTTCGCCGCCCAGGCCGCCCGGACCCCGGACGCGGTGGCCGTCGTCCACGGCGGCGAGGAGCTGACGTACACCGAGCTGAACGACCGGGCGAACCGGATGGCGCACCGGCTGATCGCGGAGGGCGTGCGGCCCGGCAGCCGGGTCGCCCTCTTCCAGGAGCGGTCCGTGGACGCGGTGGTCACGACGCTCGCCGTGGTCAAGGCCGGGGCGGTGTACGTGCCGCTCGACACCCGCTACCCGATGGAGCGCGTCCAGCTCATCGTCGAGCAGTCGGACGTCTCCTTCTTCGTCACCGACCGCGAACCCGGCGCGGTCCGACTGCCCGCGGGCGCCAGGCTGATCCCCGCCGGGCAGCCGGACCAGGGCGACGCAAGTGATCCGCGGGTGCGGGTCCATGCCGATCAGCCGGTGTACGCGATGTTCACCTCCGGCTCGACCGGTGTCCCCAAGGGTGTCGCGGTCACCCACCGCAACGTCGCCGACCTCGCCCACCAGAAGATGTACGCGAACGGCAACCACCAACGGGTCCTGTTCCACTCCCCGATGGCCTTCGACGCCTCCACCTACGAGATGTGGGTCCCGTGGCTCACCGGCGGCGCACTGGTAGTCGCCCCCGCCGGACACCTCGACCCCGCCGCCTACCAGCAGCTCATCGCCGAACACGCCATCACCGCCCTCTGGTTGACGGCAGGACTCTTCCGGCTCATCGCCGAAGAAGCCCCGGCAGCCCTCGCCGGGGTGCGTGAGGTCTGGGCCGGCGGCGACGTCGTACCGCCCGAGGCCGTCCGCCGTATCCACGAGCACTGCCCGGACACCACCGTCGTCAACGGCTACGGCCCCACCGAGACCACCACCTTCGCCGCCACCCACCACATCCCGCGCCCCCTCGGCAGCGCGGGCGCGGTCCCCATCGGCGAGGCCCTCGACAACCACCGTCTGTACGTGCTCGATCCACATCTCCGGCTGGTTCCGCCGGGCACCCCGGGCGAGCTGTACATCGCGGGCGCCGGTCTCGCGCAGGGCTACCTGGACCGGCCCTCGGGGACCGCCGAGCGGTTCGTGGCCGACCCCTACGGTCCGGCGGGCGGGCGGATGTACCGCACCGGCGACCTGGTGCGGTGGAACGACCGGGGTTCGCTGGAGTACCTCGGGCGGGCCGACCAGCAGGTCAAGCTGCGCGGCTTCCGCATCGAGCCCGGCGAGATCGAGAGCGTGCTCGCCGGTCACGGCTCGGTCGCCCAGGCCGTCGTCACCGTCCGCGAGGACCGGCCCGGCGACAAGCGCCTCGTCGCCTACCTGGTTCCGGCGCCGGACGGCGACGGCCTCGACGTCGAGGACGTGAAGCGGCGCACGGCCGGGGTGCTGCCCGAGTACATGGTCCCGTCCGCCTTCGTCCTGCTCGACGCGATCCCGCTGACCAGCAACGGCAAGGTGGACCGCAAAGCCCTGCCCGCACCGCAGTCCGGCAACGACGCCGCCGGCGGACGCGCGCCCCGCACCCCCAGGGAAGAAGTGCTCTGCGGGCTGTTCGCCGAGATCCTCGGCCTGCCGTCCGTCACCATCGACGACCACTTCTTCCACCTGGGCGGCCACTCCCTCCTCGCCACCCGGCTCGTGGGACGCATCCGCACCGTGCTGGCGGTCGAGGTGTCCGTGGCGACCCTCTTCGAAAACCCGATCGTGGCAACGCTCGTCGAGAAGCTCGACGGCGCCAAGGCCGCAAGGCCCACATTGCGGCCGATGCGCCGGATGGGAGCGACCAAGTGATCCCCTTGTCCTTCGCCCAGCAGCGTCTGTGGTTCATCGCGCAGATGGAGGGCCCCTCAACGACGTACAACATCCCGCTCGGCGTCCGGCTGACCGGCGAACTCGACTGCGGCGCCCTGCAGTCGGCGCTGATGGACGTGATCGGCCGGCACGAGGCACTGCGCACGGTCTTCCCGGACCAGGACGGCACGCCGTACCAGCACATCCTGGCCGAGGAGGAGGTGGAGCTCGACCTGCCGGTGGTCGCGGCCACCGCCGAGACCCTCTCCACCGTCCTCGCCGAGGAGTCCGCCCAGGTCTTCCACCTGGCGGTGGACCTGCCGGTGCGGGCCCGGCTGATCGCGCTCGGCGAGCAGGAGCACGTGCTGCTCGTGATCATGCACCACATCGTCACCGACGGCGGCTCGACCGCGCCGCTCCTCGGCGACCTGGCCACCGCGTACGGGGCGCGCGTCCAGGGGCAGGCGCCCGGGTGGGAGCCGCTGCCCGTGCAGTACGCCGACTACACGCTGTGGCAGCAGGAGCTGCTCGGTGAGGCGGACGACGCGGAGAGCGCCGGTGCCCTCCAACTCGCCTTCTGGCAGGACACGTTGGCGGAGCTTCCGGAGGAGGCCACGCTTCCCACGGACCGGCCGCGGCCGGCCGCCGCCTCCTACCGGGGTGCGCAGTGCACCACGCACCTGCCTGCCGACGCACACGCCGGACTCACCCATCTGGCACGGGAGTCGGGGGCGACCCTGTTCATGGCGGTGCAGGCGGCGGTCGCCACCGTGCTGTCCCGCTCGGGCGCCGGACTCGACATCCCGGTCGGCTCCCCGGTGTCCGGGCGCATCGACGAGGCGCTCGACGGTCTGGTCGGCTTCTTCGTCAACACCCTCATCCTGCGTACGGACCTGACCGGCGACCCCAGCTTCCGCGACCTGCTCGGCCGGGTGCGCAAGACGGACCTGGCCGCCTGGAACCACCAGGACCTGCCCTTCGACCGCCTCGTCGAGGTCCTCAACCCCGAGCGGTCCGCCTCCCGGCACCCCCTGTTCCAGGTGATGCTGACCCTCGGCGAGGCCGGTTCGGACGCGGTCGGCTTCCCCGGTCTGGACGCCCGCACCGAGTACAACGAGCTGCAGATCGCCAAGTTCGACCTGACGTTCGGCTTCGGCGAGCACCGCACCCGCGACGGGCGGCCGGGCGGCCTGGACATCACCATCGAGTACGCCACCGACCTGTACGAGGCGCGCACGATCGACGCGCTGATGGCCCGGCTCCGCCGTCTGCTGGAAGCGGTGCTCACCTCGCCCGACACCCCGCTGTCCGTCCTCGACCTGCTCGGCGAGCACGAGCGCCGGCAGCTCCTGGAGGAGTGGGCGGGCCCCGTCACCGGCGGCCCCGAGGCAAGCCTCGCCGAGCTGTTCGCCGCGCAGACCGCCCGCACCCCGGACGCCGTGGCCCTGGTGGACGAGTACCAGGACTTCTCCTACGGCGAGCTGGACGAGCTCACCAACCGGCTCGCCCACCACCTGATCGACCTCGGCGTCCGCCAGGGCGATGTGGTGGCCGTCCTGATGGAACGCTCGGCCGACCTGCTGACGGCGCTGCTCGCGGTGGTCAAGACGGGCGCCGTGTACGCGCCGCTGAACACCACCGACCCGGACACCCGGCTCGTCCAGATCCTCGGCGACACCGGAGCGCCGGTGCTGCTCACCGACGAGGCGATGTCCGACCACCCGGTGGTCGCCCAGGCCACCGCACAGGTCGTCGTCCTCGACGGAGCCCTCGCCCTCGACACCCTGCCCGCCACCGCCCCGGTGCCCGCCATCCACCCCGACCAGCCGGTGTACGCCATGTTCACCTCGGGCTCGACGGGCCTGCCCAAGGGCGTCACGGTCACCCACCGCAATGTCGCCGACCTGGCCGCGCAGAGCCGGTACGCGGGCGGCAACCACCGGCGGGTGCTGTTCCACTCCCCGGCCGCGTTCGACGCGTCGACCTACGAGATATGGGTCCCGTGGCTCAACGGCGGCACCCTCGTCGTCGCACCGCCCGGCCACCTCGACCCGGCGGGCTACCGGCGGCTGATCGACGACCACGGGATCACCAGCCTGTGGCTGACCGCGGGCCTGTTCCGGCTCATGGCCGAGGAGGCACCCGACGCCTTCGCCGGTGTCCGCGAGGTCTGGGCCGGCGGCGACGTCGTACCGCCCGAGGCCGTCCGACGGATCCACGACCACTGCCCGGACACCACGGTCGTCAACGGCTACGGCCCGACGGAGACCACCACCTTCGCCGCCACCCACCGCGTCCGCCGGGACGACGACTGCGCGGGCACGATCCCCATCGGCGAGGCCCTCGACAACCACCGCCTCTACGTCCTCGACCCCGGCCTCCGGCTGCTGCCGCCCGGCACCCCGGGCGAGCTGTACATCGCGGGCGCCGGTCTCGCGCAGGGCTACCTGAACCGCCCCGGCCTGACCGCCGAACGCTTCGTGTCCGACCCGTACGGAACGCCCGGCACACGCATGTACCGCACCGGCGACCTGGTCCGCTGGAACCATGAGGGCTCGCTCGAATACCTCGGCCGGGCGGACCAGCAGGTCAAGCTGCGCGGCTTCCGCATCGAACCCGGCGAGATCGAGAGCGCGTTGACCGCCCACGCGGACGTCGCCCAGGCCACCGTGACCGTCCGTGAGGACCGCCCCGGGGACAAGCGTCTGGTCGCCTACCTGGTGCCGGCCCCGGACGGCGACGGCCTCGACGTCGAGGACGTGAAGCGGCGCACGGCCGCGCTGCTGCCCGAGTACATGGTCCCGTCCGCCTTCGTCCTGCTCGACGCGATCCCGCTCACCACCAACGGCAAGATCGACCGGCGTGCGCTGCCCGCGCCCCAGCAGTCCCTGGACACCGGCGGCCGGGCACCCCGCACCCCGGCCGAGGAAGTGCTGTGCGGCCTGTTCGCCGCCGTACTGGGCCTGCCGTCGGCCTCCATCGACGACCACTTCTTCCACCGCGGCGGCCACTCCCTCCTCGCCACCCGGCTCATCAGCCGCATCCGTGCCGTGTGGGACGCGGAGATCACCATCCGGGACCTGTTCCAGTACCCGACGGTCGCCCAGCTCGCCGAGCGGCTCACGGCGGCGAGCGGCGACGCGCGGCGCCCGGCCCTCGTCCCCGAGGACCGCCCGGAGCGCGTCCCCCTCTCCTCGGCCCAGCAACGCCTGTGGTTCCTGGATCAGTTGGAGGGCCCGTCGGCGACGTACAACATCCCGATGGCGCTACGGCTGCACGGCCGGCTCGACCGGGAGGCGCTGCGGCTCGCGCTGAGCGACCTGGCCGGCCGCCACGAGAGCCTGCGCACCCTCTACCCGACCCACGAGAGCAAGCCTTACCAGCACGTCCGGCCGCCCCAGCCGGTGGAACTCCCGCTCACCGCGGCCACGACGGACACGCTGCCCGCGCTGCTGGGCGCGGAGGCGGCCCGCACCTTCGACCTGGCATCCGAACTCCCCTTCCGTGGCGGCCTGTTCAGGCTCGGCGAGCAGGACCACGTCCTCTCCCTCGTCATCCACCACATCGCCTCCGACGGCTGGTCCAACGCCCCGCTCTTCCGCGACCTGTCGGCGGCCTACGAGGCACGGACGCAGGGCCAGGCACCCGACTGGCAGCCGCTGCCGGTCCAGTACGCCGACTACACGCTGTGGCAGGAGCGCCTGCTGCGCGAGGACGAGGACCGCCAACTCACGCACTGGCAGCAGGCGTTGGCGGACCTCCCGGAGGAGGCCACACTCCCGACGGACCGCCCCCGCCCGGCCACCGCCTCCAACCAGGGCACCACCCACACCGTCCACTGCGACGCACGGCTGCACACGGCGCTCGCCTCCCTCGCGCAGGACACCGGCACCACGCTCTTCATGGTCGCCCAGGCCGCCGTGTCAGCCCTGCTGTCGCGCTCCGGCGCCGGACAGGACATCCCGCTCGGCTCCCCGGTCGCCGGCCGCACCGACCAGAAGCTCGACGACCTGATCGGCTTCTTCGTCAACACCCTGGTCCTGCGAACCGACCTGACCGGCAACCCCACCTTCCGCGACCTCCTCACCCGGGTCCGCGAGACGGATCTCGCCGCCTGGAACAACCAGGACCTCCCCTTCGACCGCCTGGTCGAGATCCTCAACCCCGAGCGCACGACCGCCCGTCACCCCCTCTTCCAGGTCATGCTGACGCTGGCCGAGACCTCCGCCGAAGCCCCCGGACTGGGCGATCTGACCGGCGAGTTCGCGTTCCCGGAGACCTCGGTCGCGAAGTTCGACCTGACCTTCGCGTTCGGCGAGCACCGCGGCGCGGACGGGGCGCCGGGCGGCCTGGACATCACCGTCGAGTACGCCACGGACCTCTACGAGGCGAGCACGATCGAGGCGACGGCCGACCGCCTCGTACGCCTCCTCGGCGAGGCCGTCGCGACGCCCGATCTGCCGGTCGCCGAGCTGGAGTTGCTCGCCGCCGACGAGCGGGACCGGGTCCTGGAGTGGAGCGGTGTCCCGTCACCGGCGCCCGGGCTGGGCCTGGACGGACTGTTCGCTGGGCAGGCCGCGCGGACCCCGGACTCCCTGGCGCTGGTCTTCGAGGACCAGCAGCTGACGTACGCCGAACTGGACATCTGGTCCAACCGGCTGGCCCGGCACCTGACCGCCCACGGGGTCACCCCCGGCAGCATCGTCGCCATCCACCTGGAGCGCTCGCCGCACCTGATCGCCTCGCTGCTCGCGGTGCTGAAGGCGGGCGCCGGCTACACGCTGCTGGACCCGCAGTTCCCCGCCGACCGCCTCACCACCGTCCTCAACCAGACCACTCCCTCCGCCCTGGTCACCCAGAGCCACCTGGTGGCGCTGCCCACCGAGGCGACACTGGTCGACCTGACGATCGACACCCCCGCGATCAGCACGCTTGCCGGGACGCCGGTGGAGACCGCCGGGCACCCGGAGTCCACCGCGTGCGTCATGTTCACCTCCGGCTCCACCGGCGTACCCAAGGGCGTGGCGGCCTCGCACCGCGCGCTGGCGGCGACGTTCATCGGCCCCGACTACCTCCACTTCGGCCCGGAACAGACCTACCTGCAGAGCTCCCCGGTCTCCTGGGACGCCTTCGCCCTGGAGGTCTTCGGCCCGCTGCTGCACGGCGGGGTCTGCGTCCTGCAGCCCGGCCAGCACACGGACCCGCACCAGATCGCGGAGCTGGTGGAACGCCACGAGATCACCACGCTGCAGATGTCGGCGAGCCTGTTCAACCACATGCTGGACGAGCACCCGGCGGTCTTCTCCCTCGTCCGGGAAGCCATGACCGCGGGCGAGGCGGCATCACCCGCGCACACCGCCAAGGCGCTCGCGGACCACCCCCACCTGCACCTGGTCAACGGCTACGGGCCCGCCGAGAGCATGGGCTTCACCACGGCGTACACGATCACGGAGGCGGCACCCGCCATCCCGATCGGCGGTCCCATCGCGGGCAAGCACGCCTACGTCCTCGACGAGAACCTGCGCCTGCTGCCGCCGGGCCTCCCCGGCGAGCTGTACGTCGCCGGTCACGGACTGGCGAACGGATACATCGGCCAGCCGGTCCTGAGCGCCGAACGCTTCGTCGCCAACCCGCACGGCACACCGGGCACGCGGATGTACCGCACCGGCGACCTGGCCCGCTGGTCCCGCGACGGCTCCCTCGAATACCTCGGCCGGGCAGACCAGCAGATCAAACTGCGCGGCTTCCGCATCGAGCCGGGCGAGATCGAGTCAGCGCTGCTCCGCCACCCCTGCGTCATCCAGTCCGCCGCGGTGATCCGCGAGGACAGGCCGGGCGACAAACGCCTGGTGGCGTACGTGGTGCCCACCGACGGTTCAACCGGGCTGGACCTGACCGAACTGCGCCGGCACGCGGCCGCAGCGCTGCCCGAGTACATGGTCCCGGCGGCGATCGTCCCCCTGGACGCCCTGCCCCTGACGGTGAACGGCAAGCTGGACCGCCGCGCCCTGCCCGAGCCGCCACAGGCCGAGGCGACCGGCGGCCGGTCCCCGCGCACCCCGGCGGAGGAGATCCTGTGCGGCCTGTTCGCGGCCACACTCGGAGTCGGCTCGGTCACCATCGACGACCATTTCTTCCACCTGGGCGGCCACTCCCTCCTCGCCACCCGTCTGATCGGCCGCATCCGCGGGATCTGGGACACCCCGGTCACCATCCGGGACCTGTTCCAGTGCCCGACACCGGCGCTGCTGGCGGAGCACATCGCGACACAGGCGGGCGGCAACCCGCTGGAGACCCTGCTCCCCATCAAGGCCGCGGCCACGTCCGGCCCCGACTCCTCCCAGCCCCCGCTGTTCTGCGTCCACCCGATCTCCGGGATGAGCTGGTGCTACGCCGGCCTGATGCGGCACCTGGGCGACCGCCCCCTGATCGGCCTGCAGGCACGGGAGTTGACGGACCCGGCGCTGCGACCGGCCGACATGGCGGAGATGGCGGACACGTACGTCAGCGAGATCCGCTCCGTCCAGCCGCACGGCCCGTACCACCTCCTGGGCTGGTCGTTCGGCGGCCTGGTCGCCCACGCGGTGGCGGCGCGTCTGGAGGAACAGGGCGAAGAAGTGGCCCTGCTCGGCCTGTTGGACGCCTATCCCCTCCCCGAGGGCTTCACCGCCCCCGCCATCACGGGCCGAGAGGTGCTCACGGCGTTCCTCGGCACCCGCGCCGCCGAACTGAACCCCGCCTGCGCCGACTCGGCCCCCGACCCCCTCGAACTGGCGGCCGTCCTGCGCCGCGAGGACCCGATCCTCGGCGCCCTGGACACGCCCCAGGCCACCGCCGTCGTCGACGCCACCGCGGCCCACCTCGCCATGCGCTACCGCTACACCCCCGACCGCCGCTTCACCGGCAACGCCGTCTTCTTCAACGCCCTCCGCACACCCGCCGCCCACACCGGCGCCGACTCCTGGGCCCCCTACATCCTCGGCCGCGTCGAGGAACACGACATCGACTCCGAACACTGGGACCTCACCACCACCGAGCCCCTGCGCGAGATCGGCAAAATCCTCGCCGAACAACTCCGCGGCGCCCACCACTGATCACTCCCACCACGCGAGAACGCCCGGCCCTGCCACTCCGGCGGACCGGGCGCTTTCGCGTGTCCGGTCTCAGTGCCGCGGACGGCCAGGTCGGATCCGGTGGAGCGTCGGTGTCGCGGCGTATGCCGTCGGGTTCGACGCGGACGTGGACGCGTCGGTCGGGGTCCGCGAGGCGGGCGGGGCAGCCGGCCAGTACGGCGGCGCCGCGGACCAGTGCCTCCAGGCCGGCCCGGGCCTCGGACAGCCGGTCGAAGTAGGCGATGACCCGAACGGCTGCACCGGCGTCCGGATCCAGCGCGGTCAGGCGCCCTGCCAGCTCTCTCATACGTCCATGGTGCGCTACCGGGTCACTCTCCGAGCAGCCGCCGTAGCCACTGAATCCGGGCCGCCCGGGCCGTCTGCGACAGCGCGGCCTGCGGGGCGAAGGCGTCGAAGCCGTGGAAACCGCCGGGCCACACATGCAGCTCTGCGCGCCCGCCGGCCTGCCAGAGGCGCGAGGCGTACGCGACGACCTCGTCCCGGAACGTCTCCGCGGAGCCGACGTCGAGGAAGGTCGCCGGCAGCCCCGTCAGATCCTCGGCCCGGGCCGGTGCGGCGTACGCGGGTACGTCCGGGCCGCCGCGCCGCTCGCCGAGGAGTGCGGTCCAGCCTGTCTCGTTGGACGTACGGTCCCATATGCCGATGCCCTCCATCTGCCGCACGGACGGGCTGTCGTTGCGGTCGTCCAGCATCGGGCACATCAGGACCTGGCCGAGCGGCCGCGGGCCCCCGCGGTCGCGGGCGAGAAGGGCCAGCGCGGCGGTCAGGCCGCCGCCGGCGCTGGAGCCGGCGATCACGATCCGCTCGGCGTCGCCGCCGACCTCCTTGGCATGCTCGGCCGTCCACAGCAGTCCGGCGTAGACGTCCTCCACGGCGGCCGGGTAGGGGTTCTCCGGCGCCAGCCGGTACTCCACCGACACGACGACGGCGTCCAGCTCCTTCGCCCACTCCAGGACCACGTCCATGCCGAACCGGTTCGTGCCGAGGATCATGCCGCCGCCGTGGACGTGGTAGACGACGGGACGCGGGTCGTCGTGCGCCGGCGCGGCCGGACGGCAGATCAGCAGCGAGATGTCGGGCGCGCCCGCAGGGCCAGGCACCGTCCGGTCCTCGACCTCGAAGGCGCCGCCCCCGGTGAGCGTCTCGTCGGGCGGCAGCAGGGCGCCGACGCCTTCCCTCGCGACCGGGAGATGGTCCAGCGTGATGGCGGGAGGGACCAGCTCGCCGACCAGCTCCAGGGCGGCGGCGAGTTCGGGGTCGAACGGGGGCGGGACCAGGGGCATGGTTACTCCTCGAACGGGTCGGGTGCCGTTCCGGCGGCTCGTACGGTCATCGTCGGCGCCCCGCCCCGGGCGCGGACGCCGCCGTACGGCGGAAGTGTCCCGCCATCCGGCGGGTGGCCGTCGCCGCGGCCCCCGAACGTCGTGGCTCAGTATCGCTGTCGCCATCCGGCCGTCATGGCACAGGCCCGCTGTGACAGCAGGTCATCCTGGCCCGGGTCGTCCGTCGACGGCAGGTCATCCTGACACCGGGCCGTCCCTCGACGGCAGGTCATCCTGACACCGGGCCGTCCCTCGACGGCAGGGCTTGACTTCGAGAGCCCTCCAAGAACTAGCGTCACCGGAGCCGGTGACCGATCCGGCAGAGGTCTCGGCACGACGGGACACGACGGGAGACGGACATGCGGTTGGGCGTCCACATCACTCGGTTCAATCACCCCCGGGGCGCGGTCGGCCTCGGCCCGGAGCTGGCCGCGACCGGTGCCGCCGCCGAGGCCGCGGGCGTGAGCTGGCTGTCGGTCATGGACCACTACTTCCAGATGGAGTTCAACGGCGGCGCCGAGGACGCCATGCTGGAGGCCTACACGACTCTTGGCTACCTCGCCGCCCACACCTCCACGGTCCGCCTCGGCGCGCTGGTGACCGGCGTGACCTACCGCCACCCCGGGCTGCTGGCCAAGGTCGCCACCACGCTCGACGTACTGTCCGGCGGCCGGGCCACGCTCGGTATCGGCGCGGCCTGGTACGACCGTGAGCACGAGGGGCTCGGCGTTCCGTTCCCGCCGCTCGCCGAGCGCTTCGAACGGCTGGAGGAGACGCTGCGGATCTGCCTGCAGATGTGGGACCCGGACACCAACGGCCCCTTCGAGGGCACCCACTACCGGCTTGCCGAGACGCTCTGTGTTCCCGCGCCGGTGAGCGCACCGCATCCGGAGATCATGATCGGCGGCACCGGGGAGAAGAAGACGCTGCGGCTGGTCGCCCGGTACGCGGACGCGTGCAACCTGATCACCTCGTCCCCGGCGGAGACCGCGCACAAGCTGGACGTGCTGCGCGGGCACTGCGATGCCGTGGGGCGCGACTACGCCGACATCCGCACGACGATCGTGCCCGCGGGCGGCGCCCCGGGAGAAGGTGACGTCGACGCGTTCTCGCGGGAGATGGCCGAGTACGCGAAGCTCGGGGTCGACACCGTGATCGTGGGACCGCGCGAGGAGGAGCCCGCCGCGTGGATAGAACGCATCGCGGCCCCGGTCGTCCGGCGGCTGAGCGAGCTCGGCTGAGCCGCGTCAGTCACCGTACGGCCGGGGCCGTTCGGCACCGAGGTGTCGAGGGGTGAGGCGTCGGTGTCAGGCCGCGGTGGTGGCCGTCTCCGCGTGACCGTGGAGGCGGCTGATCACCTCGGTGAGCTGGCCGGCGACCTCGGCGTCGTCCACCGGGTGGGTCTCGGCGAAGCGGACCACGGAGCCGGGGATGGAGAGCTTGACGTCCTCCAGGACGGTGCCGCCGGCGATGCCCACGGCCTTGCGGGCCTCGTCCTGCGCCCAGACGCCGCCGAACTGGCCGTAGGCGGTACCGACCACGGCGACCGGCTTGCCGGTGAAGGCGCCGGCGCCGTACGGGCGCGACAGCCAGTCGATGGCGTTCTTCAGGACGGCGGGGATGGTGCCGTTGTACTCGGGCGAGAAGAGCAGGAAGGCGTCCGAGCGGCCGGCGGCCTCGCGCAGGCGCGCGGCGGCGGCAGGCACGGCGCCTTCGACGTCGATGTCCTCGTTGTAGAAGGGGACCTCCGCCAGGCCCTCGAACAGCTCGACCTCCGCGCCCTCGGGAGCGAGCTTGACGGCCGCCTCGGCGAGCTGGCGGTTGTGGGAACCGGCACGCAGGCTGCCGACGAGCGCGAGGATGCGAACAGACATGGGGACTCCAGGGTGCTGAAACAGGGCCGCAATGAACCGGACCGAGGTCCGCTTTAATTACTACCAGCCAAACGGACCGCGGTCCAGTTTTCTTCCCGACGCGTTACGCTGTGTTCATGTCCGCCGCCCTGCCTCCCTTTCCGAAGCCCCAGGCATCGACCGACGAGCCCGTCCTGCTGGAGCTTTCGTCCGGCGTGGACGAGCCCTGCCTGCGCGCGGACGCGGCCCGCAACCGCGCCCGGCTGCTGGAGGCCGCCGCCCGGCTGGTGGAGGAGCACGGGGCGGCCGGGGTGACGATGGAAGCCGTCGCCGCCGCGGCCCAGGTCGGCAAGGGCACCGTCTTCCGCCGCTTCGGGGACCGCACCGGCCTGCTGATGGCGCTGCTGGATCACTCCGAGAAGCAGCTCCAGGCCTCGTTCCTCAGCGGTCCGCCGCCGCTGGGACCCGGGGCGCCGCCCGTCGAGCGGCTGCGGGCGTTCGGCTGCGCGGTCCTGCGCCGCTCGGTCGACGCGCTGGAACTGCAACTGGCGGCCGAACCGGACCCGGCCCGCCGCTTCTCGGCCGCGCCCCGCCGCGTTCTCGCCGGTCATGTCACCCTGCTGCTGCGGCAGGCGGTCCCGGACGGCGACTGCGAACTCCTCGCCCACACGCTGATGGGGTACCTCGACCCCGTCCTGGCCCATCACCTGACCAAGCAGTGCGGCATGCCCCTGGAACGGCTGGAGGCCGGCTGGCTGGACCTGGTGGCGCGCGTGACCCGCACCGAACCGGTGAGCTGAGGCCGCCGGGCGGCGCAGCGGATAGGTCTGCCCGAGCCGCGCTGCGGAGTGCGGGCCGCCTGCCCCGAGGCACGTTCCCGCGCCGGAAGTTCACCCGGCCCCGAGCCCGCGGCCGGCTTCTGCAAGGATGCCGTACGTCATGGTGCAGCAGATACCGCAACCGCCCGCCCAGCGCTCCGTGCCGACGAGTGCCGACGTGGCCCGTCTGGCAGGCGTCTCGCGCGCGACCGTGTCCTACGTCCTCAACAACACCAGCGCCGTCCGCATCAGCGAACCCACCCGCCGCCGCGTCCACGCAGCGGCGAAGGAACTGGGATACGTCCCGCACGCCGCCGCGCGCAGCCTGCGCGCCGGGCACAGCCGAATGGTCCTGATGCCCGCGCCGCCCGTGCCGGTGGGCCCGCTCTACAGCCAGTTCCTCAACGAACTCCAGTGGGCGCTGAGCCGCCTCGACTACACCGTCGTGCAGCACGGCAGCGTCGGCCTGCACGGCGACGAGGCCGCCCGGGCCTGGGCAGAGCTGCGGCCGGTCGCCGTGCTGGTGCCCGGCAGCAGCCTCGGTCCGCAGGGAGTGGCCGTCCTCAAGCGCTCCGGCGCGCGGGCCGTCGTCACGCTGGGGCCCGATCGGGTCGAGGGCGCGCACGCGCTGCTCATGGACCACCACAAGGTCGGCCACAGCGCCGGCGCCCATCTCGCGGCCCGCGGCCGGCGCCGCATCGGTGTCGTGGTGCCCGAGGAACCCGGCCTGGAGGTCTTCTCCGCGCCCCGTCTCGAAGGCGTACGCCGTGCCCTGCACGGCATGGACGCGACGGTGACCGAACTGCCACTGGCGTACGACGAGGAAGCCGCGGCCCGCCTCGCCGGACGCTGGCGCTCTCTCGGCCTGGACGCCGTCTTCGCGTACAACGACGAGTACGCCATGCTCCTGATGCGCGCCCTCCAGGACGAGGGCATCCGCATCCCGGACGAGACGGCCGTCGTCGGCGCCGACGACCTGATGCTCGGCCGACTGCTGCGGCCACGCCTGAGCACGGTCCACATCGATCTGCCGTCCGGGCGCGACCTGGCGGAACTGGTCGACCGCGCGGTACGGGAACCGGGCGCCGCGCCCGAGGCGCACGAGGTCCTGGGCGCAACGGTCGTGCACCGCGACTCCAGCTGAGATCCTGCTGTCGTATCCCATGGGAGGCGCGTCATGCGGACCACGGTGGGCATCATCGGCGGAGGCCCTGCCGGACTGCTGCTGGCCAGACTGCTGCACCGGACGGGCATCGACTGCGTCGTCCTGGAGAGCAGAGCGCGTGCGTACGTCGAGCAGCGCCAGCGCGCCGGAATGCTGGAGCAGGGCACGGTCGACGCGCTGCGCGAGTGCGGCGCCGCCGACCGCCTCGACCTGGAGGGCCTCACCCACCACGGCATCGAGCTGCGCTTCGACCGTGAACGCCACCACCTCGACTTCCCGGCGCTCACCGGCGGCCGTACCGTCACCATCTACCCCCAGACGGAGATCGTGAAGGACCTCGTCGGCCTCCAACTCGCCGACGGACCACCGCTGTTGTTCCAGGCCGAGGCGCTCGGCGTCGAGAAGGCGGAGAGTGACTCGCCCGTGGTGCGCTTCGTGCACGAAGGCCGGGAGCAGACCCTGAGCTGCGACTGGGTCGTCGGCTGCGACGGATCCCACGGCATCGCGCGCAACGCGTTTCCGCCCGAGGTGAGCCGCACATACGCGCACGACTACCCCTACGCCTGGCTCGGGATCCTCGCCGAAGTGCCGCCCTCCTGCGAGGAGTTGATCTACGCGCGCGGTGAGAGCGGATTCGCGCTGCACAGCATGCGCTCACCGGCCGTCTCCCGCCTCTACCTCCAGGTCCCGGACGGCGCGGACCTGCGGGACTGGCCCGACGACCGCATCTGGGACGAGCTCGACGCGCGCTTCGCGATCGACGGCGACTGGCGCCTTGAACGCGGACCGATCACCACCAAGTCGGTGACCCCGATGCGCAGTTGCGTCCACGAGCCGATGCGCCACGGACGACTCTTCCTGGCCGGGGACGCCGCCCACATCGTGCCGCCGACCGGCGCAAAGGGCCTCAACCTCGCCGTGGCCGACGTCCGCGTACTGGCCCGCGGTTTCGCCGAGCTGCACCGCACCGGATCCGCCCGACTTCTCGACCGCTACTCGCAGATGTGTCTCGACCGGGTCTGGCAGGCGACGCGGTTCTCGTACGACATGACTAAGATGTTGCACGCTCAACCAGATGGGGATGCCTTCGAACACCGGATGCAGCTCGCACGGCTGCGCCGAATCACGGCATCCCGGCCCGCGGCCGCCGAACTGGCCGCGAACTACACGGGACTCCCTCTCGCCCTGTGAATTCCACCGGCGACAGTGATCGATCGGAGAGCGTCATGCCGCTGCTCGACCCCAAGACCTGGCAGTCCCGCACCCTGTCCGGGGGTGAGTACGCCGTCACGGAGCCCGCCACCGGCGACACGCTCGCCACCGTCACGCTCGCCGCCGCCCAGGACGTCGCCACGGCCGCGCAGGAAGCCCGCGCGGCCCAGGCCGACTGGGCCAGGGCCCCGCACTTCGTCCGTGCCGCCGCCCTGCGCAAGGCCGGCGACCTGTTCACCGAGCACGCCGACGAGCTGCGCGACTGGATCGTGCGCGAGTCCGGCTCGATACCCGGCAAGGCCGACTTCGAGCTGCACGTCGCCGCCCAGGAGTGCTACGAGGCGGCCGCGCTCGTCTCCCGCCCCACCGGCCAGATCCTGCCGTCGGAGGCGCCCCGGCTGTCGTACACCCGGCGGGTCCCGGTCGGTGTCGTCGGCGTGATCGCGCCCTTCAACGCGCCACTGATCCTCTCGATCCGTTCGGTGGCCCCCGCGCTCGCGCTCGGCAACGGTGTCGTGCTGAAGCCGGACCCGCGCACCGCCGTCTGCGGCGGCCTCGTCCTCGCGGCGGTCTTCGCGGCGGCCGGGCTGCCGGAGGGGCTGCTGCACGTCCTGCCGGGCGGTGCCGAGACCGGCCAGGCGCTGGTGGCGGACCCTCTGGTGCCCGTCGTCTCCTTCACCGGCTCAACGGCCGCCGGACGCGCGGTCGGTGAGGCGGCGGGACGTCATCTCAAGCGCGTGCACCTGGAGTTGGGCGGCAACTCCGCCCTGATCGTGCTGGAGGACGCCGACCTCGACGCGGTGATCTCCACGGCCGCATGGGGCTCGTTCTTCCACCAGGGCCAGATCTGCATGACCACCGGACGCCATCTCGTGCACGCCTCCCTGTACGAGGAGTACGTCGAACGGCTCGCCGCGAAGGCCGAAGCGCTCGCCGTCGGCGACCCGTACCGCGAGCAGGTGCACCTCGGTCCGATCATCGACGACGCCCAACTCGCCAAGATCCACGGCCTGGTGGAGGCCAGCACGGCGCGCGGCGCGAAGCTCGCGGCGGGTGGCACCCATGAGCGGCTGTTCTACCGGCCGACGGTGCTGGCCGGAGTCGACGACGCGACCCCCGCGTACAGCGAGGAGGTCTTCGGCCCGGTCGCGCCGGTGCGCTCCTTCACCACCGCCGAACAGGCCGCGGCCCTCGCCTCCGAGGGCCCCTACGGCCTGTCGCTGGGCATCGTCACCCGGGACACCGCGCGCGGCCTCGATCTCGCCGAGCGCATCCCGACGGGCATCGCCCACATCAACGACCAGACCGTCAACGACGAGGCCGTCGCGCCCTTCGGCGGCATCGCCGCCTCCGGCACCGGCGCCCGCTTCGGCGGCGAGGCCAACCTGGAGGCCTTCACCGACGTGCGCTGGACGACAGTGCGCGGGGACGTGGCGACGTACCCCTTCTGATCGCCGGGATCCGATCGGGATCCGACGCCGGGACGGAGAGCTACTCGCCCTGCTGTGCCTGCTGCGCGGCAACGGACTTGCGGACCTCGTCCATGTCCAGCTTCCGGGCCTGCCCGATGACATCGTCGAGTGCGGTGGCGGGCAGCGCTCCGGGCTGGGAGAAGATCGCCACCTGGTCGCGGACGATCATCAGCGTCGGGATCGAGCGGATGTCGAAGGCCTGGGCCAGCTCGGGCTGCGCCTCCGTGTCGACCTTGGCGAAGACCAGGTCGGGGTTGGCCTCCGCGGCCTTCTCGTAGACCGGGGCGAACTGACGGCACGGCCCGCACCAGGACGCCCAGAAGTCGATCAGGACGAACTCGTTCTCCGTGACCGTCTGGTCGAAGTTCTCCTTGGTGAGCTCCACGGTGCTGCTCATGGCGTGCATCCCTCTTCCTGAATGTCGGGGCTCGGGGGCCAAGCCGCTGTTGAGAACGCCGCACCGCCGCGGCGTATTCCGCGCGCGTACCCGTGTGGTCAGCGCGCACACCACCCACCAGACTGGCCCCATGACGGAAACGGAATCCATCGCCTACGACGTCGTGGTGCTCGGTGCCGGACCCGTGGGGGAGAACGTCGCCGACCGCACCCGTGCGGCCGGTCTCTCCACCGCGGTCGTGGAGAGCGAGCTGGTCGGCGGCGAGTGCTCGTACTGGGCGTGCATGCCCAGCAAGGCCCTCCTGCGCGCGGCCATCGCCCGCGCCGACGCCCGGCGCGTGCCCGGACTGCGCCAGTCCGTGCAGGGTCCCCTCGACGCTCCCGCGGTCCTCGCACACCGCGACGACTACACCTCCCACTGGAAGGACGACGGCCAGGTCGACTGGCTCAGCGGCATCGGTGCCGACCTCTACCGTGGACACGGCCGGCTGGCCGGGCCGCGCACGGTCGCCGTCGACGGGCCGGACGGCGCGCGGCACGTGCTCACCGCCCGGCACGCCGTCGTCGTGTGCACAGGCAGCCGCGCCCTCCTGCCCGACCTGCCCGGGCTCGCCCAGGTCAAGCCCTGGACCAGCCGCGAGGCCACCAGCGCGCCCGCCGTGCCCGGCCGGCTCGTCGTGGTGGGCGGGGGTGTGGTCGCCGTGGAGATGGCGACCGCCTGGCAGTCCCTCGGCTCGCAGGTCACCCTCCTGGTCCGCGGCAAGGGCGTACTGCCCCGCATGGAACCGTTCGCCGGGGAACTGGTCCTCGACGCCCTCGCCGAGGCGGGCGCGGACGTACGGACCGGCACCTCGGTGTCCGCGGTCACCCGGGAGGGCTCCGCCGTGGTGGTGCTCACCGACAAGGGCGACCGCATCGAGGCCGACGAGATCCTCTTCGCCACCGGCCGCGCTCCGCGCACCGACGACCTCGGCCTCGACACGGTCGACCTGGAGCCCGGCTCGTGGCTGACTGTCGACGACAGCCTGCGCGTGCTCGGCAGCGAATGGCTGTACGCCGTCGGCGACGTCAACCACCGTGCACTCCTCACCCACCAGGGCAAGTACCAGGCCCGCATCGCCGGTGCCGCCATCGCCGCCCGCGCCGAGGGCGCCCCCCTGCTGGAGACGGACCCGTGGGGCGCACACGCCGCCACCGCCGACCACGCGGCCGTACCCCAGGTCGTCTTCACCGACCCGGAGGCGGCGGCCGTGGGACTCTCCCTCGCCGAGGCCGAACAGGCCGGCCACCGCGTCCGCGCCGTCGACGTGGACCTTTCCTCGGTGGCCGGCGCGGGTCTGTACGCCGACGGCTACCGCGGCCGCGCCCGCATGATCGTCGACGTGCAACGCGAGGTCCTGCTCGGCGTCACCTTCGTCGGCCCCGGCGTCGGCGAGCTGATCCACTCGGCGACGGTCGCCGTCGCCGGGGAGGTGCCCATCAGCCGCCTGTGGCACGCCGTGCCGTCGTACCCGACGGTGAGCGAGGTGTGGCTGCGACTGCTGGAGGCCTACCGGGACAAGTAGGCGGCCCCATCAGGTCAGCCGGACGAGCTCAAGGTACTCCTCGCTCCACAGGTCCTCGTCCGCGTCCGGGAGCAGCAGCACCCGGTCCGGGCGCAGGGCCGCGATCGCGCCCTCGTCGTGGGTGACCATGACGATCGCGCCCGGGTACGTGCCCACCGCTGCCAGCACCTCGGCGCGGGAGGCCGGGTCCAGGTTGTTGGTGGGCTCGTCCAGGAGCAGCACGTTCGCACCGGAGTGGACCAGGCCCGCCAGCGCGAGCCGGGTCTTCTCGCCGCCGGACAGGACCCCGATGCGCTTGTCGGCGTCGTCACCGGTGAACAGGAACGAGCCGAGCACACGCCGCACCTCGCCGTCCGTGAGGTGCGGCGCGGCCGCGCCCAGGTGGCCGCGGACCGTGCCGGACGGGTCGAGCGTGTCGTGCTCCTGCGCGAAGTAGCCGACGCGCAGTCCGTGGCCGTGGACCACCCGCCCGCCGTCCGGCCTCTCGTGTCCGGCCAGCAGGCGCAGCAGCGTCGTCTTGCCCGCCCCGTTGAAGCCGAGGACGACCAGCCGGCTGCCCCGGTCGACGGCCAGGTCCACGCCGCTCAGCACCTGGCGCTCGCCGTACGACTTGGCGAGGGCGACGGCGCCGAGCGGCATCCGTCCGCAGGGGGCGGGCTCGGGCAGCCGGATCCTGGCCACCCGGTCCGTCTGCCGCACCGGCTCCAGTTCGGCCAGCAGACGGTCGGCGCGGCGTGCCATGTTCTTCGCCGCCATCGAGGTTCCCGCGTTCGCGCGCATCCGGTCCGCCTGCGTGTGCAGGGTCGCCGCCTTGCGCTCGGCGTTCGCCCGCTCCCGCGCACGGCGGCGCTCGGCGGCGTCCCGCTGGGCGAGGTAGGCGTGCCAGCCGGTGTTGTGCACGTCGAGCGCGGCGCGCCGCGGGTCGAGGTGGAAGACACGGTTGACCGTCTCGGCCAGCAGTGAGGTGTCGTGGCTGATGAGCACGAGACCCCCCTGATGGTTCGTCAGGAAGGCGCGCAGCCAGGCGATCGAGTCGGCGTCCAGGTGGTTGGTCGGCTCGTCGAGGAGCAGTGTGCCGTGGCCCGCGAACAGGATGCGGGCCAGCTCGACGCGGCGCCGCTGCCCGCCGGACAGGGCGCCGACAGGCTGGTCCATCACGCGCGTCGGCAGCCCCAGTCCGGCGGCGACCCGGGCGGCCTCCGCCTCGGCGGCGTACCCGCCGTGCGCCTGGAACTCGGCCTCCGCGCGCACATAGGCGTCCATCGCCCGCTCCTGCGAGCCGGGTCCGGCCGCCTCGGCCATCGCCGTCTCGGCGGCCCGCAGCGCGTGTACGGCCCGGTCGAGGCCGCGCGCCGACAGGATCCGGTCGGTGACCGTCACGGCGGGGTCGGCCGCGCGGGAGTCCTGCGGCAGGTAACCCAGCGCCCCGCTGCGCGAGACGGACCCGGCGGTGGGCCGCGCCTCGCCCGCCAGGGTGTTCAGGAGGGTCGTCTTGCCCGAGCCGTTGCGGCCGACCAGGCCGATGCGGTCGCCGGGGGAGACGTGGAAGGAGATGTCGGACAGCAGCAGACGGGCGCCGACGCGCACGTCCGCACCGCGGACGGTGATCATGAGAAACGCTCCGGGGGATCAATCAGCGAAAGGACACACGGGTGGCGTGGAAGCGGGTCCTGAAGCTAAGAGAGCCGGGGCGTAGACATGCCTTCACGGTAGCGGGAAGAGCGTGCGGCGCGCCTTCGGTTTTTTGGCCGGTGTTTTCACCGGTGTTGTTCACCGATGCCGTGCGGTCCGGCAGACGGGTGTCAGAGGACGGTTGCCGGACGACGGCCGTCAGTCGGGGAGCGTGAACCCCAGTTCCCGTGCGGCCTGTTCGGGGGTCGGCTGCATCCAGCGCTCCGCGACCGCCTGGTTCGCGGACAGGGAGCGCAGCTCGGCGCGGTCGAGGTAGAGCATGCCGTCCAGATGGTCCGTCTCGTGCTGGACGATGCGCGCGGGCCAGCCCGTGAACACCTCGTCGACCGTGCGGCCGTGCTCGTCCAGCGCCTTCAGCCGCACCTCGGCATGGCGCGCCACCACCGCCTGCCAGCCCGGCACGCTCAGGCAGCCCTCGAAGAACGCGGCCCGGCCCGCGCCGACCGCCTCGTACGACGGATTGACCAGCACCCGGAAGGGCTGCGGCTCCCTGCCCCGCGCGAGCCGCACCTCCTGCGACACCGGCGCCGGGTCCTCGATGACCGCGAGCCGCAGGGCCACGCCGACCTGCGGCGCGGCGAGTCCGACACCCGGCGCCGCGTGCATGGTCGCGCGCATCGCCGCGATGAAACGGGCCAGGAGGCCCGGCTCCAGCTGGCCGTCGAAGGGCTCGGCGGCGCGGCGCAGCACGGGGTCCCCGGCGGCGACGATCGGCAGCGGGCCTTCGTGGGCGAGGAGTTCCTCGATCCGGTCGCTCAGCGGGCGGGAGGTGCTGGGGTCACGTTCGGATGCCATCGCGCCAGGATGCCAAGCGGAATCGCGCGGTGCGAGGCGGCTCGACGTCTCCCGCACGCACCCCCTGTGCTCCACATCACACGAAAGGCCGGGAACTCGGTGACGGACGGGGCCGACTACTGGACCGCCAAGGTGAACTCCCCTGCCCTTGGCCCGAGTCCGTCCCCTGCCCACGGAGAACCCGCCGATGACCACCGCTCCCTCGACCGAGGCGGACGACTCCCCTCAGTCCGACTCGCCGACTCCGACACCGACGTCGGCCCGTGGCCTGGGGCCCGTCCTGCGCCCGCTGGTCCTGCGCCTGCACTTCTACGCCGGGCTGCTGATCGCCCCGTTCCTGCTGGTCGCCGCCCTGACGGGGTGCCTGTACGCCGCCTCGTTCCAGGCCGAGAAGATCGTCTACGCGCATGAGCTGACCGTTCCGGTCGGTGACACCAAGCTGCCGATCGGCGAGCAGGTCGCCGCAGCCCGCAAGGCGCACCCCGAGGGCACGCTCTCGGCCGTACGTCCCTCGCCGGAGGCCGACGCGACGACCAGGGTGCTGCTCTCCGGCGTTCCCGGCGTCGACGAGGACCACACCCTCGCCGTCTTCGTCGACCCGTACACCGGCAAGGTGCGCGGGTCGTTGGAGCAGTACGGGTCCACCGGCGCGCTCCCGCTGCGCACCTGGATCGACGGGCTGCACGCGAACCTCCAGCTCGGCGAGAACGGGCGCCTCTACAGCGAGCTGGCGGCCAGTTGGTTGTGGGTGATCGCGGGCGGCGGGCTCGTGCTGTGGTTCGGCCGCCGCCGCGCCCAGCGCAAGGTGCGCGGCACCAGCGGGCGGCGTCGCACCCTCGGCCTGCACGGCACGGTCGGTGTCTGGGCGGCCGCCGGATTCTTCTTCCTCTCGGCGACCGGCCTGACCTGGTCGACGTACGCCGGTGCGAACATCGACGACCTGCGGACCTCGCTCGACCAGGCGACGCCCTCCGTGTCGGCGGCGGCAGGCGGCGAGCACGCGGGCCATGGATCCGGCGCCGCGGCCGGCGGCACCGACCACGGCGTGGGCCTCGACAAGGTCCTCGCGGCCGCCCGCGCCAAGGGCCTGGGCGACCCGGTCGAGATCGTCGTGCCGGCCGACGCCTCCTCCGCCTACGTCGTCCGGCAGATCCAGCGCAGCTGGCCCGAGAAGCAGGACTCGGTGGCGGTGGACCCGGCGACCGGCGAGGTGACCGACGAACTCCGCTTCGCCGACTACCCGTTGCTCGCCAAGCTGACCCGCTGGGGCATCGACGCCCACACCGGCGTCCTCTTCGGATTCGCCAACCAGATCGCCCTGATGGCCCTCGCGCTGTCCCTGGTCCTGCTCATCGTCTGGGGCTACCTCATGTGGTGGCGGCGCGGCCGTGCCTCCGCGTTCGGCCGCCCCATCCCGCGCGGCGCCTGGCAACAGGTCCCCGCACAGCTCCTGGTCCCGCTCATGGCGGCCGTCGCGGTGCTCGGCTACTTGGTCCCGCTGCTCGGCATCCCGCTCGCCGTGTTCATCGCGGTGGATGTGCTCCTCGGTGAGATCGCGTACCGGAGGGGGAAGCGGACGTACGGCGGCCGGGTGGCGTAGCCGGTACGGCAAAAGGCCGAGCCCCTGTGCCCGGGGCTCGGCCTCCTGCTGTGCCTGCGATTTACAGTTGCTCGAAGTCGCCCGCCAGCGCCGAGGCGATCCGCAGGTGGGACCCGGCCTCGTCGTGGCGTCCCTGGCGCTCCAGCGTGCGGCCCAGCATCAGCCGGGCGTAGTGCTCCACCGGGTCACGCTCCACGAGAACGCGCAACTCCGTCTCCGCGCGCCGAAGTTGGGCCGAGTGGTAGTACGAACGCGCCAGCAGCAGCCGCGGCCCTGCCTGCTCGGGCACCTCCTCGACCAGCCCGTCCAGAATCCGCGCGGCGGTGGCGTATTCCTTGGCATCGAAGAACATCCGCGCCCGCTCCCAGCGCTCCGCGGCCGTTCCGTGGTCGTAGTACGTCGTGTTCACTGCTGACCTCCTTCGACGGCCACAACCGAGCCTGCTGGTTGAATATTCCACCACCTTGGCGGAGGGTCGGCGGGCCGGCGTGGAGACTTCGGTGCGCTACGCGTCGGCCAGTTCCGCGTTGGCGCGCTCGGTGACCAGCGTCAGTACGCGCCCCGCGGCCGCCAGGTCCTCGGCCGGAATGCCCGCGTACAGCCGGGCCGCGATCCGGTTGCCGCCGACGCGGATGCCCTCGAACAGCTCCCGGCCGCTGTCCGTCAACGACACCTGCCCGGCCGCGGGCGTGTCCAGTGTCTTCCGCTCGGCCATCTCGTCGACCGTCTCCGACGCAGCCGACTCCGCGATCTTCAGGGCTCCGGTGAGACGGGCCACGAGCCAGGCACGCTCGACGGTCCCGCCGTTGTCGGCGACGGCCCTGAGGGCCACCGACTCGTTGAAGCTGGTTCCCGTGCGGGCCAGCACGGCCTCCAGGAGGGCCCGGCTCGCGTAGTGGGCGAGGCCGATGACCTGACCGTTGACCGAGGGGGCGGGGGTGACGGGGGGAGTGGTGGTGGACATGGCTGCTCCTTGTTGTGTGTCCCGGTCGTGTGTCTCGTGCGTCCTGTTCGGGTCGTGCCTGCGGTGCTGGTGCGTCTCGCTCAGTCGTGCGGGGTGGGCTGTGGGTCCAGTGGTACGTCGAGCAGGGTCACCAGCTCCTGGCTGAGGGCCTTCGTGCGCTCGCCGTCGAGACCGCCGAGGGGTTCGAGGAGCTGGTCCAGAAGCCCCTGGACGACCCGGACGGCCCGGCGTGTGACCTCGCGCCCTTCCTCGGTGAGTGACAGCTGAATCGCCCGAGGGTCCACGGGATCCCTCGTCCGGTCGACGAGCCCGGCCGTCTCCAGGGCGCGGGCCAGCTTCGAGACGTACAGAGCCTCAAGTCCCGTGTGGTCGGCGAGCTGCCGCTGGCTGGGCCGCCGACCGTCCCGGTGCAGGCCGTACAGCGACGCCACCAGCGAGTACTGCGCGTGGGTGAGGCCGAGCGGTGCGACCGCGCGGTCGACGGCCACGCGCCACTTCATCGACAGACGCCAGACGAGGAAACCGGGCGTCGCGCCCTCGGATACCGAACTCATGACGGAAACCATACATGGCTACTATGTCCATGGCTACTATTTTTGACCGAGGGCGACCAAGGGCGCACGCGTCGATGATCGCAGGCCCGGGTCCCGCGCCGGTTCCGAGCCAAGTGCCCCTCAATGGGCGGATCGACGGACTGACGGAGGGTCCCCGGCAGGGCTAGGTTGTGCGCCATGAGCAATCTTGATCGTGAGGCGGTACCCGCGCTCTGTGGAGGCCGCGGTTTCGTGGTGGCCGAACCGGTCCGTGAACTCCTCAGTCCCCGCCGGGTCAAGCTCGGCGAGTCCACCGAAGTCCGCCGTCTGCTGCCCAACCTGGGCCGCCGCATGATCGGTGCGTGGTGCTTCGTCGATCACTACGGGCCCGACGACATCGCCGACGAGCCCGGCATGCAGGTTCCCCCGCACCCGCACATGGGGCTGCAGACGGTCAGCTGGCTGCACGACGGCGAGGTCCTGCACCGCGACTCCACCGGCAGCCTGCAGACCATCCGCCCGCGTGAACTGGGCCTGATGACTTCGGGCCGCGCGATCAGCCACTCGGAGGAGAGCCCCAAGGCGCACGCCCGCCTGCTGCACGGCGCGCAGCTCTGGGTCGCCCTCCCGGACGGTCACCGCCACACCGACCCGCACTTCGAGCACCACGCCGAACTGCCCGTCGTGACGGCGCCCGGCCTCAAGGCCACGCTCATCCTCGGCAGCGTCGACGGCGCGACGTCGCCCGGTACGACGTACACCCCGATCGTCGGCGCCGACCTCGCCCTCTCCGCGGGCGCCGACCTGCGCCTGCCGCTGGAGCCCGACTTCGAGTACGCCGTGCTGTCCATGTCCGGCGAGGCCCATGTCGACGGCGTCCCGCTGCTGCCCGGCTCCATGCTCTACCTCGGCTGCGGCCGCACCGAACTCCCGCTGCGCGCCCTGTCGGACGCGGGCCTGATGCTTCTGGGCGGCGAGCCGTTCGACGAGGAACTGGTCATGTGGTGGAACTTCATCGGCCGGTCCAACGAGGACATCGCGCAGGCCCGTTCGGACTGGATGACGGGCTCACGCTTCGGTGAGGTGAAGGGCTACGACGGCGCCGCACTGCCCGCACCCGAACTCCCGCCGGTGCCGCTGAAACCGCGCGGGAGGGTGCGCTGACCTGGGGCAGCCCACGGCATCGGCTGCGTCGGACGATCAGCTTGCTCGCCGGTTCCGGACGGCGAACCGCTTCGGTGACCTGCGCGGCGTCGGCCGCCGTCTTACCTCCGAGGTCATCGACCCCGGCGCGACCGCTTGGCATGGTTGTCGGTGTACGGAGCCGGACGACCCGACAAACCGGAAGGACACCATGCCCGCCTACGCCATAGCTCATCTGCAGGAGGCCGCCCCGCACCCCGAGATCGCCGAGTACATGGAGCGCATCCCGGCCACCTTCGAGCCGTACGGCGGCCGTTTCCTCGTACACGGCACTCAGCACGAGGTGAAGGAGGGCGGCTGGCCCGGGCATGTCGTGGTGATCGGCTTCCCCGGGATCGCCGAGGCGCGGGCCTGGTGGGACTCACCCGCCTACCAGGAGATCGCACCGCTGCGCGCGCGGCACATCGAGGGCGACATCATCCTGGTCGGCGGCGTTCCCGAGGGCTACGACCCGGCGTCCACCGCGAAGTTGATGCGGGAGGCCCTGCCGGCCGAGTAGAAGTCCGTGGTGCTGATCGGACGATCGATCGGCCGGCGGACGGCCGTCCCGAGTCAGAAGCCGATGTCGGCCGGGCGGTACGTCGGAGGGCGGCGGACGCGGGAGGCCTGCTCGTAGGCGTACGCCAGGCGGAGCAGGGTCGGCTCGCTCCATGCCGTACCCATGAACGTCACGCCGACCGGCAGACCGAACGCGAAACCGGCCGGGACGCTGACCGCGGGGTACCCGGCAAGGGCGGCGGGCGTCGACGCACCGCCGCCATAGCTGTCCCCGAGGACCAGGTCGATCTTGGCGGGTGGTCCGGTGGTCGGCATGACCAGCGCGTCCAGCCGGTGACGGCGCAGCACGGCGTCGATGCCCTCGGCGCGGGACAGCCGGTGGTTGGTGGCCAGCGCCTCGCGGTACTCGCGCTCGGAGAAGTCCAGCCGCTGCACCGCTTCCAGCCCGTCCTGGCGGACGTAACGGAGTTCGCGGTCGGCGTGCGCACGGTTGAACTCGATCAACTCGGCCAGATTGCGCGGGTGTTCACCAGGGACGCCGGCCAGGTAGGCGTTGAGCGCCCGCTTGAACTCGTAGGCCTGGACGACCATGGAACTGGGCAGGTCCTCCAACTGCTCGGCCGTCGGGATGTCGGCCGGGTCGACCACGGTGGCTCCGGCCGCGCGCAGCACGGAGATCGCCCGCTCCGCGATCTCGTCGGCGTGGTGGCTGTAGCCGAAGTACACGGCTCGGGGCACGCCGATACGCGCGCCGCGCAGGCCGTCGGCGCGCAGGAACCGGGTGTAGTCACGGTGGAAGTGACCGCGGCTCGCCTCGGTCGCCGGGTCGCGGGCATCGACACCGACGAGGGTGCCGAGCAGGATCGCGGCGTCGCGGACCGTGCGCGCGATCGGACCCACGCTGTCCTGACTCGGCACGCCGGGGATCACACCACCGCGCCCGACGAGCCCGACGGTCGGCTTCACCCCCACGACGGAGTTCGCCGAGGCCGGGTCGATGATGGAACCGTTCGTCTCGGTACCGATTCCGCCCACGCACAGGCTCGCCGCCGCGGCGACCGCCGTACCGGAGCTGGACTCGTTCGGCGAGCGGTCCAGCTTGTACGGGTTGCGGGTCTGCCCGCCCCGGGCGCTCCAGCCGGCGTGGTGGGTGAGCGACAGGCCGCCGGCCCATTCGCTCAGATTGGTCTTGCCGAGGATGACAGCGCCTGCCGCACGCAACCGGGCCGCGACCGTGGCGTCCCTTGCCGGCCGCAGACCCTCCAGGGCGAGCGATCCGGCGGTGGTGTGCATCCGGTCCGCGGTCTCCACCAGGTCCTTCATCAGGACGGGCATGCCGTGCAGCGGCCCGCGCGGATGCCGTTCGGCGTCCAGCCGCCGGGCCTCCCCGAGCGCGTCGGGATTGACCTCGATCACCGCGTGCAGGAGCGGGTCGATCCGTTCGATCCGGTCCAGGTAGTAGCGGGTGAGCCGTACGGCGTCGAGCTCTCCGTCCTCCATGCGCTTGCGCAGCTCGGTGATGCCGAGGTCGTCCAGCGGGCCGGGCGCGGCGTCGGCAGGGGGCGGGGTCCGGGCGTCGGCACGCGCCGTGCCGAGCCACGGTGTGGCGGCGGCCGCGGCGCCGAGCGAGAGCACGCTGCGGCGCGTGGCATCGGTCCGGTCCATGGGGTACGGCTCCTTCGGTCGGGCGCTCGTTTCCGGAGGATGCCTGCGGGGGCGCTCCTGTATCGGAACGCTAGCCGCGCAACCGGGGTCAATTCGCTCCCGCTGTCCCCCGGTTCCGCAGCGGGAGCACCCCCGGCGGCACCGGGGGACAACCGCAGTGTCCGAAGCCAACGATGTGCGAGCAGTTCCAGGGAGCGGATGAAATTGCGGACCTCCTGGCTTGTCGCCGCCGCCGATCGACGGCAGGTCGAGCTTCTGGGACAGCACGCGCAACAGCGCCGGTGCCGTGAGCGGGGCGCGGTGAGTTTCGTAACGCGCCCGATTCCTCGGTCGTTCGACCGATCCCGGCGGCGGTCGTGCGCGCCATCGTCAGCCCCATGACTGACACCCCCCACCTCAATTCAGCGGAACCGGAGCGCGGTTCCGAGCCGGTCGCCCCTCCGGCCGGCGCCACCCGCAGATCCGTCATCGCGACGCTGGGCGGCGCGACCCTCGGAGTGGCGGCCCTGGGTCTCACGGCCGCGCAGGCCACCGCCGCCGCGGAGCGGAACACCGCGGCCCAGCCTCCTGCCCCACTGGCCGCCGCCTGCGTCCTCACGCCCGAGCAGACCGAGGGGCCGTACTACCTGGACCTGGAGACGGTCCGCAAGAACATCACCGAGGGCAAGGCCGGCGTGCCGCTCACCCTCCGCGTCACGGTGGTCGACACCGCGACCTGCTCCCCGCTGCCCAACACGGCGGTCGACATATGGCACTGCGACGCCCTGGGGGTGTACTCGGGATACGTGGCCGGCGGCTCCACCCCGGACACCACCTTCCTGCGCGGTGTCCAACTGACCGACTCCACAGGCGTCGCGGAGTTCGCCACCATCTACCCCGGCTGGTATGTCGGCCGCGCCCTCCACATCCATGTGAAGACCCATGCGGGCGGCACGGTGTCCAACGGGACGTATCACGGCGGCCATGTGTCCCACACGGGCCAGCTGTACTTCCCCGAGACGTACAACACCAAAGTCGCCGCCCTGGCGCCCTACCGGAGCAACACGGCGACCCGCACGCTCAACGCCAGGGACGGCATCTACCGCAACGGCGGATCCTCGACCCTGCTGACCCTCACCCAGACGGGCAGCGACCTGGGCAAGGGCGTGACCGGCACCGTCGTACTCGGCATCAGGCCCGCCGCCACGCCCTGACACGGAGAGGGCCGCGATGGTTTCGTCCCGGACACACATGGCCAGGAACCGGGGATGACCCGGAGCCTGACGTGTGAGGTGTGCGGCGCGGCGCTGACCCCGCGCCTGCACGGGGGCGGTCGGCCGGCTCGCTACTGCTCCAACGCGTGCAGGCAACGCGCCCTCAGACAGCGGTCGGCGGCGACCGGGGGTCCTCCGAGGACGCCGCCGACCGCGCCACCTGTCACGCCGGCCGCGGATCCCGCGACCGTCCAGGGGCGCGACCTGCCGCGGGCCCTCGACTCCTTCGTGGGCCGGCGGCAGGAACTGTCGCACCTGTGTGCCCTGTTGCGGACGTCGCGGCTCGTCACCCTGACCGGGGCAGGCGGCGTCGGCAAGACACGGCTGGCTCTGGAGTTCGCCAAGGACGCGCCCCGGCGTCACGGACGCGTCCACCTGGTCGAACTCGACGCGCTGCAGGACGGCGCCCTGCTCGCGCAGTCCGTCGCCGCCGGTCTGACCGTGGCCGAACGGGCGGGCCGGTCCGGCGTCGACGCCCTGGTCCGGGCGATCGGCGACGCCCCGCGGCTGTTGATCCTCGACAACTGCGAGCATCTGGCCGAACCGTGCGCCCGGCTGACCGCGACCCTGCTGAGCCACTGCCCCCGCTTACGGATCCTCGCCACCAGCCGGGAAGCCCTGCGGGTGCCCGGTGAGGTCGTCGTCCGGGTCGGCGAACTGCCCCTGCCGCCCGCCGATGCCTCGGACGACCCGGTGGCCCTGCTGCGGGCCGATGCCGTCCGGCTGTTCGTCGACCGCGCCGCCGGCCGCGCACCCGGATTCCGTCTCCACCGGGGCAACGGCAGGATCGTCGCCGAGATCTGCCGACGACTGGACGGCCTGACGCTCGCCATCGAACTCGCGGCGCGCCGGGCAGGAACCCTTCCCCTGGGCGACATCCTGGCGGGACTTGACGACCAGCTTTCCCCACTGCCCCGAATACCGCTCCTGCCTCCGGTGTCCGCGCTGTCCCTCCTGGCCGACGGAAGCAGAACCGGCCCCCGGCGCCACAGCGAGCTCGCCGCCGCGATCGACTGGAGCCACCGGCTGCTCGATCCGGCCGAACAAGCGGTCTTCCGGCGCCTCTCGGTTCTCGTCGGAGGGTTCGACACGGCCGCGGCGCAGGCTGTCTGCGCCGGTGACGGCGTCGCGCCGCGGCAGATCCTCCGCATCCTCTGCGCGCTTGAGGCCAAGTCCCTGATCAGCCGCCTGCCCGGAGTCGGACGGGCAGACGCATCCGGACAGGCATCCGGAGACGAAGAGGCGGCACGCTTCCGGCAGTTGAGCGCCATCCGGGCCTACGCCATGGAGCGCCTCCTCGCATCCGGCGAACTGCACGCCACCCGGCAACGGGCCCTTCGCTGGCTGAACGACCTGGCGGACCGGGCAGAGGACGAGGTGTTCGCCGACCAGGCCGGCAGCCCGCTGGCCGCCGAGCGGGACAATCTCGCGGCCGCCCTGGCCTCTTCCACCGGCCCGGAGGGAACCCCGCAAGCGCGGCTGGCGCTGGAACTGGCGCGCGTGCACTACCAGCAGGAGCAGCCGTCGGCCGCCCGCCCGCTGCTGACCGAACTGCTGCGGGACGCAGACCGCCGGGCGTCCGGCGGCGCGGCGTTCGCGCTCGCCGCGCGCGTGGCCTGCCAGCGGGCCGACCCCGTCCAGGCGCTGCACCTGGGCGACCGGGCGGTGGACCTGGAACGCGGGCGCGACCACCCCGCGGGCCTCGCCAACGCTCTGGACGCGCGGGCTGCGGCGTATCTGTGCCGAGGCGAATCCGCCCCGGCCGTCGCGGACCTGCGCGCGTGCCTGGACATCGTCACCGAGCTCGGCAGACCACAGGACACCGCGTGGTGCACCCACCACCTGGCCTGGGCGCTGCTCCAAGCGGGCGGGGAGGCGGAGGCCGACGTGCTCATGTCCCGCTGCCTGCCGGTGATCAGGGAGTGCGCGCCATGGAGCCGGACCGCCGCCGCCCTGCACACCGCGGGCGCCGTACGGCTCGCGCTGGGCCGGCTGGACAGCGCGGAGGAACTGTTCGCCGAAGTGCTGCGGATCGTCCCGGAGGCAAGTTTCCACGCGCTGTACCCCGTCGAGGGCCTTGCTCTGGTGGCCGCCGAGAGCGGTGACATGCAGCGAGCCCTACGACTGTACGAGGCGAGCGTGCAGGCCCGTCGCGGCCTGGACACCGAGGCCGAGACCCCTTGGCGGCGCCGGGTGGAGCAGACGGCGGCGCACGCCAGGACACGGCTGTCGCCGGCCGCGCGCGAGGCAGCGGTCAGCGGCAGCCGCCGCCTGCGCGGGGAGCGGCTTGTCGCCTACGCCCTCCGGGCAGCGGACGGCGCCCCCCGAAGGACCCCGGGCGCAGCGAAGGCCCCCGAGCTCCTCCTCACCCTCACCGGACGGGAGTTCATGGTGGCCGAACTCGTCGCCGAAGGCCTGACCAACCGCCACATCGCGGAGCGCCTGGGCCTGTCGACCCGCACGGTCGCCACCCACCTCGACAAGGTCCGCGACAAGCTCGGCCTGCGATCCCGCACGCAGATCGCCTTGTGGGTCGCGGCCGGGACGAGGGACGGGCAGACCTTCGTGTGAGGAGGCGACGCAACACCGGTCGGCTGGGGGAATCCGCGGGCATCCGCAGGGAGTTGAATCGTGCGACACACCCTGCTCGCCCTTCTCTGGAGACGACCATGACCGAACGTGCCGACCTGACCATCGACGCCCTGCGCAGCGGGCACGACTACCTCACCGCCGTGGTGCACGGCCTGGCCACCGCTGACCTGCGACGACCGTCCGGGGCGGCGGACTGGGACGTCTCGCAGGTGCTCAGCCATCTGGGCAGCGGCGCCGAGATAGGCCTGGCCACGCTGGAGGGCGCGTTGGGTGGAACCGGTGCGCCGGGCGCGGACTTCAACAAGTCCGTGTGGGCGCGCTGGGACGCGATGTCCCCCGTCGAGCGGGCCGAAGCCTTCGTGACCGCCGACGAGGCACTGGTCAGCCGCTACGAAGGCCTTGACGCGCAGGCACGGAAGGACCTGCGGGTCGACCTCGGCTTCCTGCCGGTGCCCGTGGACGTGGCCACCGTCGCGGGCCTGCGACTCGGCGAGTTCACCCACCACACCTGGGACGTGGAAGTCGCGTTCGACCACGCGGCCACCCTGGCGCCCGTGGCCGTCGAACTGCTTCTGGACCAGGCCGGCATGCTCATCGGCTTCCTCGGCAAGGCCGACGTACTGGGCGGGCGCGCGGTGCGTATCGCCGTGCGGACGCACGAGCCGGAGCGCTCCTTCGGGCTGGTCGTGCACGACACGGTCCAGCTCGCCGAGGAGGTGCCGAGCGGGCCCGACGCCGTGCTGCGCGCGCCGGCAGAGTGGTGGCTGCGGCTCACGACCGGTCGCCACGCGCCCGCGCACACGCCGGCCGGGGTGGCCCTCGACGGCGACTCGCTCAGCCTGGACGAACTGCGGGGTGTCTTCCCCGGGTTCTGAGCCGTTCGCCCTCAGGCCCCGTTCAGCATCCTTCGGCCCTTCTGCGGTCCTGTTCGGCGGCCGTTCGTGGTCGCGAAGCGCCGTCGCCCGACTCCGGGCGGCGGCGCTTTGCCGTATGGCGTCCGTCTATTCGGTGTCCGTGGTGGCGGGCGGGTGCGGCAGGAAGCCGCACATCGCGTCCCGCTGGGCGGTGCTGATGGTGTGGTCGAGGGCGTCGGTGACGGCGTTGGCCAGCGGGGCCGAGGCCTCGGTCAGCAGGCGTCGCGCCTTGTCGGTGAGAGCGACCTCGACACCGCGTTTGTCACCGCACACCGACTGCTTGGTGATCAGGCCGGCGTGCTGGAGACAGGCGACCTGGTAGGTGAGCCGGGTCTTGGGCCGGCCCAGGAGTTCCGCGATCTGCGTCATGCGCAGGCCGCCGGTGCCGGGCTGGTCGGCCAGCAGGCACAGCACCAGGAACTCGTCGTGCGAGACCCCGAAGGCGTTCTTGACGACGGAGCGCAGCTGCTGCTCGATGGCGCCCGTCGCCGCCAGCAGCAGCATCCATGCCCGCAGCTCGGGCGGCAGCAGCCCGCCCGCCTCGGGTGAGGACGACGGGGACGGCGGCAGGTCCGCGGGGGCAGAAGGTTCGGGCATGCCCTGATTCTACCGGTCGTCCATTTTTGGATGAGAGGGTTGTTCAGATTTGGATAATAGGCTACCGTCAACTTATTCAAATTTGGACGACAGGCATCTGTGGGAGCCCCGTCAGTGGTGCGGGCGCCTCCTGTGGCCCTCAGTCGTCATCCGCCGCGGCGCGCGCCCGGCCCCTACGTCCCCAGGAGAACGCTCATGACCGTCGCCGTAGAAACCGGCCTGTGGCAGCTCGACCAGACGGCCACCACCGTCGCCGTCCGGCACAAGACGATGTGGGGCCTGGTCACCGTCAAGGGAGCCTTCACGGCCGTCAGCGGTCAGGGCGAGGTCCGGCCCGACGGCACCGCCCAGGGCAGCATCACCCTGCACGCCGCCTCCGTCGACACCAAGCACGCCAAGCGGGACACCCACCTGCGCTCCGCCGACTTCCTCGACGTCGACAACCACCCCGAGATCACCTTTGCCGTGCGCGGTGCCGAGGCCGGCCAGGACGACTCCGTCCAGGTCACCGGTCAGCTGACCGTACGCGGCATCAGCCGGCCCCAGTCCTTCACTGCCAAGGTTTCCGACGCGGGGGCGGACGCGGTCACGCTGACCGCCGAGTTCACCGTGGACCGCGACCAGTTCGGCATGGGCTGGAACCAGCTGGGCATGATGCGCGGCCTGACCACCGTCACCGCGACCCTCCGCTTCAGCCGCGTGACGGCGTAGCCGGCACACCGCCGCTGCGCACCATCAGCGGCGAGGGCGTCAGTCGACCGGATGGCCGGGGTCGATGCCCTGCGCGTCCGTCAGCCGGAACACCGCCTCTTTGCCGTCCCTGGCCCCGCCGTTCTCCAGCGGGGTCAGGACGAATCCCACGTGGTCGCCCCCGTCGACGCGCTGCTCGACCGCGCCGACGAACCAGGCGGGAGCATCCCGCAGGACGACGGTGCCCTCAGGACCCGCCCTCCAGGCGACCCGCGCGAACTTGTCCACCTCGTCGCCGGTCTCCCCGCCGAACAGGGCCGCCAGCTCGGTCTGTTCGCGCCGGAGCAGATGCACGGCGAGCCGATCGGCGGACCTGGCCACGCGAAAGGTGTGGTTCTCCTTCGACAGCCAGACCACGAACCGCACCGGCCGGATCGAGCACTGGGAGGCGAACCCGACCAGACACCCCGCCCGCTCTCCGTCCGCTACGGCGGTCACCACGTACATGTCGGGATCGAGCAGGTCGGTGAACGCGTCCATGGCCGTCACGTCGTCACTCCTTCGCCTTCGCTCCCACCCACCTCACCACACATGCCACATCCGGCAACCGGCAACCCGCCAGGGCCTGGGAGTGTCGATGCCGGAACGGAGCGTGGCCCGCGTACGCGGGTGAGGGGCGAGCACCGAAGCGCTCGCCCCTCACCCGATGCCGCGCCCTGGCGCTCACGCGGCCAGCACCACCGCCTCCACCGCCGGTGTCCGCAGCGCCCGCCGGGCCGTCACCAGGACCGTGCCCAGGGTCACCGTCGCCGCGACCGCGACGACGGAGAGCCAGATCCCCAGCCCCTGGTCCGGCCGCACGGACTCCGTGCGAACGAGCGTGAACGGGACGATCCCGGCGATTGCCGCCACCGTGCCGAGGAAGACCCCGGTGACGGTCAGGATCAGACCCTCGACACCGACCATCCCGAGCACCTGGTTCGGCGTCGCCCCGGCCAGGCGCTGCCCGCCGAACTCACGGGCGCGGTAAGTCGTCGCCGCGTAGAGGGAGTTGATCAGCATGATGCAGGAGAAGGCCACGATGATGCCGACGACCACCAGGTTGAGGGTCTCCAGGTTCTTCGCGTCGATGGACTTCGGGACGCCCGAGGCCTTGATGGCGTCGCTCTCGACTCCCTGCATGTAGAGCGTCGCCGTCGCGATGCCCGTGAAGAGGATCAGCGGCATCAGGACACCGGACAGCTCGGCCGCCCGCCGCCGCATGTTGCGAACGGCCAGATAGCCGCTCGGCCCCGACAGCGGCAGCAGGTCGAGCAAGCCGCCGAGCAGCCGCGGAGCGAAGAGTGCGAACCCCACGGACAGCAGGATCGCCCCGTACGCGGCGGGCGCCATCAGCGCCGCATCCTTGGCGGAGAAGGCGAACGTCGAGGAGGCCGACACACCGCCGAGGGCCAGGGTCGCGTAGGCGAGGAACTTCCGTGCCCCGCCCCGTTGCTGACGGCCGCGCGTCGCCCGGCGCACCGCGAGGAAGGCCGCGCCGGCCGCGGCGAGCGCCGTGATACCGACGCCCGACATCAGGGCCGTGGAACCGAAGGAGTATTCCACGGACATCTTGACCTGGCCGCTGTCCTGGAAGATGTCCAGCAGCGCCCGGCCACCGAGCATCGCCGGGCCGATCGCCAGCAGTGCGCCCACCAGCGCCACGGCCATCGACTCGCCGACGACCATCCGCTTGATCTGCGCCGGGGTAGCCCCCGAACAACGCAACAGCTCGATCTCAGAGGTGCGTTGACGCACGTTCACCGTCAGCGTGGAGGCGACGGCGAAGAACACCAGCAGGCTGCCGTACCCGCCCACGACACTCGCCGCGGTCGACAGGGACTCGGCGCTCCGCGAGTCGACGCCCGGCTGTCCCGCCGTGTCGTGCAGGGAGTTGAACATCATCAGGATCGCCGCGCCGAGGAAGGCGGACAGCAGGGTAGCCGTGAAGCGCCCGGGGCGCTTGCGGATCGAGCGAAGGGCCAGAGCGAGCATGGTTCACACCCCCACGAGTACGTCGTCGCCGAGGTGCGCCAGGCGCTCGGCCACCGCGTCGGCCGTCGGGGCCGCCATGCCGCCGGCGATCCGACCGTCGGCCAGGAAGACGACGGAGTCGGCGTACGAGGCGGCTACCGGGTCGTGCGTCACCATGACGACGGTCCTGCCGTGCAGCCGTACCGCTTCCTGCAGCAGGCTCAGCACATCCCGCGCACTGCGGGTGTCCAGCGCGCCGGTCGGCTCGTCCGCGAAGATCACGCTCGGCTCGGTGACCAGCGCGCGGGCGATGGCGACACGCTGTCGCTGGCCACCGGAGAGCTGGTCGGGCAGATGACCGAGCCGGTCGCCGAGACCGACCGACGTCAGGACCTCCCGCACCCGCGCCCGGTCGACGCGCCGCCGCGCCAGCTTGAGCGGCAGGACCGTGTTCTGCGCCACGGTGAGCGTCGGCAGCAGGTTGTACTGCTGGAAGACGAAGCCGATCCGGTTGCGCCGGAACTTCGTCAGCTGCGCCTCACCGCTGCCCGTCATCTCCGCCCCGTCGACCCGCACGATCCCGCTGTCCGGCCGGTCCAGCCCGGCGGCGCACTGCAGCAGCGTCGACTTGCCCGACCCCGAGGGGCCCATGATCGCGGTGAAGCTGCCCCGCGCCAGGCTGAGGGTGACCCCGTCGAGCGCGGTCACGGCGTTCTCCGCGCTTCCGTAGGTCTTGCTGACCTTGACCAGCCGCAGAGCCTCTGAGGCGGGTCCCGAGTCGTTCGTACGCCGCGCCGTGTTGCGAAACATCGTCATCACTCTCCGTCCGGCACGCCCTGTGCCATGCCCAAGACGCTACGGAGATGAGGAGTCCGTCACATTGGGCGCAGGGCCCGTATCGGGGGGTGTACCCAGCGACACCCCGCATGGGTCACCAGAACGAGCCGACTGCCCGGTACGCCCGATGCAATGGACGGGTGACCGCGCCCCCGGACGACTGCCTCGCGCGCAACGAGTGGATCTGCGGCGCCTATCTGAGCACCCGCCGCCACATCCTCGTCGACGCCGTGATCCAGCACCTCCAGCTGACCTCGATCGCGGTACTCATCGGCCTCGTCCTCGCCGTCCCGCCGGCGGTGCTGGCCCGCCGCTGGGGGTGGGCGGCCGGCCCCGTCCTCGCCGTGACCACCGTGCTGTACACCGTCCCGTCGCCGGCCATGTTCTCGCTGCTCCTGCCGGTGTACGGGCTCTCGGCCGCACTGGTCGTCGCAGGGCTCGTCCTCTACTCGCTCACCCTGCTCGTGCGCAACATCCTCGCGGGCCTGCGCGCGGTCCCCGAGGAGACCCGGCAGGCCGCACGCGGCATGGGATACGGCCCGATCCGGCTGCTGCTCACCGTGGAGCTGCCGCTCGCCCTGCCCGCCGCGATGGCCGGACTGCGGATCGCCACCGTCTCCGCGGTGTCGCTTGCCACGGTCGGCGCGATCGTCGGCTTCGGAGGGCTCGGCAACCTCATCTACGCGGGCATGAACACGTACTTCAAGGCACAGGTGCTGACGGCGTCCGTGCTCTGCGTGGTGATCGCCATCGCCGCCGACCTGCTGCTGCTCGGCCTGCAGTGGCTGATCACGCCCTGGACGAGGGCGGCGCGCGGATGACCGGGCGCCGGGCGCGAGCGGTGCGCCGATGAACACACTGGCCGACGCCTGGGACTGGCTCACGGACTCCGCGCACTGGTCGGGCGACGACGGCATCTGGCACCGGCTCGCCCAGCATCTCCTGCTGACCGCCGTCTGCCTGGTCATCAGCTGTCTGATCGCGCTGCCGGTCGCCCTCGTCCTCGGCCACCTCGGCAAGGGCGGCGCACTCGCCGTCAACATCTCCAACGTCGGCCGGGCCGTGCCCACCTTCGCCGTCCTGGTCCTGCTGCTGCTCACCCCGCTCGGCGACTACGGCCAAGGGCCCACGGTCGTCGCCCTGGTCCTGTTCGCCGTGCCACCGCTGCTCACCAACGCCTACGTCGGGATGCGCGAGGTCGACCGCAATGTGGTCCGGGCGGCGCGCGGGATGGGGATGACCGGGAGACAGATGCTGTTTCAGGTGGAACTGCCCCTCTCGCTCCCGATGGTGCTGAACGGGGTGCGGCTCGCCGCCGTGCAACTCGTCGCCACCGCCACCATCGCCGCGCTCGCGGGCGGCGGCGGCCTCGGACGGATCATCACCGCGGGCTTCAACCTGGCGAGCACCCCGCAGGTCGTCGCCGGGGCCGTCCTCGTCGCCCTGTTCGCGCTGATCGTCGAGGGGCTCTTCGAGGTCGCGGAACGGCTCGCACCGCACTGGACGCGGGGCTCGCGATGAGACGGCACCGCTCGGCCGTGACGCGGACGAGCGCCGGCCTCACCCTCACGGGCCTCCTGCTCCTCACCGGCTGCACCACCGGCCCCTCCCTGGAGAACCGCGGCGAGGTCACCGCACCGCCCGGCGACAGCAAGCACCTCACCATCGGCTCGGCCGGTTTCACCGAGAGCGACCTGCTCGCCCAGATGTACGCGCTGTTGCTGAGGGAGGCCGGCTACCGGACCTCCCTGCTCACCGTCGCCAACCGCGAACTGTACGAACCCGCTCTGGAATCCGGCCAGATCGACGTCGTCGCCGAATACGCGGCCACCTTCGCGGACTGGCTGAACGCCAAGACGAACGGAGCCGACGCACCTCCCGTCGGTTCGCCCGACCTCGACGCCACGATGGCCGGCCTGAGGCGCCTCGCCACGCCCCGTGGCCTCACCGTCCTCGACGCCGGAAAGGCCGTGGACCAGAACGCCTTCGCCGTGTCCAAGGCGTACGCCCGGCAGCACGACCTCGAAACCCTCAGCGACCTGGGCGCTTCCGGGCTGTAGGTGCGGCTCGCGGCGGGCGACGAGTGCGTCCAACGGCCGTACTGCGAACCGGGACTGAAGAAGACCTACGGCATCGACGTCACCGCCGTCGATCCCAAGGGAGTCGGCACCACCCAGGCGAAGCGGGCCGTGCAGAACGGTCAGGACCAGCTCGTCCTGACCACCACCACGGACGCCACGCTCGGCGACTTCGGCCTCGTGCTGCTCGCCGACGACAAACACCTGCAGAACGCCGACTGCATCGTGCCCGTCGTCAACCGCTCCCGCGCGGGCGGCGAAGGCGTCACCAAGGCGCTCGGGGGACTCGACGACGTCCTCACGACGGCGGACCTGGTGTCGATGAACGAGCAGGTGGACAGCTGGCGCAGGCTGCCCGAGGACGTGGCGCGGACCTATCTGAAGGGCAAGGACCTGCTGAAGTGACGAGTCCGTGACGACAGTGACCTGACTGGTGCGGTGGACGGGTTCCCGAAGGCGGCCCAGGTCGGTAAACCATCTTCATGAAGGACAACGGGGGAGGTCACCGGACAAGGTGGCCGGCATTACGTGAAACGGTCGAAGGGGCGCGCACCGAGCAGCAGCCCAAAGGACTCAAGGACCTGGTCGAACCCGGGTTCGACGGCGCCTACATGCAGTTCGGCGACGCCTTTCCGCAGCACCAGCTGGAGCTGCAGATCCTCTACGGCGACGCGCAACGCGCCTTCGAGGAGCGGACCCGGCAGTCGCTGCGGATCACCGTGCAGAGCGTGCTGCGCAACGTTCTCGGTGACCAGCGCCTGGGCGACTCGCCACCCAACGCGCACCTGGCCAACTACCTGGACCGGGAGATCGACCGCATCAAGGTCCGCCTCAACCAGGACGGCGAACTCGCCGTCAGCCGGGGCCTCAACTTCGGTCTCGGCCTCGGTGTGGTGCTGCTGCTCGTGCCGCTGCTGACCGGGGAGAAACTGCTCGGCGCCCTGGGGATCGCGCTGAACTGCAGCGACCGGTGGAGCCTGACGGGTGCGCTCGTGTGCGGCGGCGTCGGTGCGTTCGGGGCGGTGCTCAGCGTTCTTGTGCGGCTGCGCAACAGCGGCGACCAGCTGATCCGCCGACCGGCCAACGGGCACAGGGAGGTGGCCGTCCCCGGCCAGGTCTCCCGCAGTCTGCGGCGCGGCGGCGTCTACCGCGTCTTCGTCGGCTGGTTCCTCGCGGTGGCCACCTACTTCCTGCTCAGCGCCGGTTTCGTCACCGTCGTCGACATCCCGGCCACGCCCGCCGACATCTGCCCCGCCCACGCGGGCCCGGCCACCGCCGGGAACGGCACCACCTTCTGGGGATTCTGGTGCGCCGTCGGCTTCGTGGCCGGCTTCAACGAACGCTGGGTGTACGGGTTGCTGGGCCACGAGGCCACGACGAAACAGTCGGGACCGCGCGCCTAACCGGGGCCCCTGCGCGCCGGGCCGGCCGCCGCCCCCGCCGCGGCCAGCCGTTCCCGTACGACGCTCAGCACGGGGTCCGCCTCGGCGCCCGCCCGGACCGCCGCGAACACATGACGGCCGGGTGGCTGCCCCTCGGGCTCGCGGATCACCAGGCCGGGCCGGTGCAGCGGCTGCACCAGACGCGGTACGAGTGCCACGCCCGCGCCCGCCTCGACGAGAGCGGCGAGCGACTGCCAGTCGTTCACGGCGTGCCGGATCTCCGGGGTGAACCCCCCGGCCGCACAGACGGAGCGGGTCACCGCGCCGCAGCAGCTGCCGCCGTCCCCGACGACCCAGGGATCAGCGGCGAGCTCCCGCAGCGGGATCCGGTCGAGGTGGGCGAGACGGTGCGTGGCCGGCAGTGCCACGTCGAGGCGGTCGACGAGCAGATCGGTCCGCGAGTACCGGCGATCGGTGAACGGCGGCGCCGCGGCGAAGTCCACGGCCACCGCCAGATCGATGTCTCCCGCGTCCAGCCGGGTGAACAGATCCGGCGGCTCGGCCTCCACGACGGCGATGTCGAGCTCGGGCCGGGTCTCGGCCAGGTCCGCCAGCACGGCGGGCAGCAGTCCCGAGATCGCGCTGGAGAAGGCCCCGATGGTCAGGGCGCCACGCCGGCCGAGCTCCCAGGCCGCGAGATCGGCCCGCGCCCGCTCCAGCTGGGCGGCGATGACATCCGCGTGCTGGAGCACGACCCGGGCCTGCCCCGTGAGCCGGACTCCCCGCCCGCTCCGCTCGATCAGCGGAACGCCCAACTCGCGGGAAAGTGCGGCGAGTTGCTGCGAGACGGCGGAGGGAGTCAGATGCATCGCCGCCGCGGTCCTCGCCAGAGTGCCCCGCCGGTCCAGCTCCCGCAGGGCACCGAGGCGGCGCAGATCAATACTGAAGGTTCCGCTTGCCTGTTGCATCGACAAACATTAACTGGACCTGAAGAACCGGCAAGGCCGATGATCACCTCCATGACCTCGACCTCCACTCCGGCCTCCCGTTCCTTCCTGATCCTGCACGGCTGGCAGAACCACCGGCCGGAGGGCCACTGGCAGCGCGGGCTCGCCGACGAACTCGTCGCCCGCGGCCACCGTGTGAGCTACCCGCAGCTACCCGACCCGGACGACCCGGACCCGGAGGTGTGGCTCGCCGTACTGCACGCCCTCCTCGGCGCGGAGCGGGACTCCCGCGAGCGCGTGGTCGTCTGCCACAGCCTGGCCGTCCTCCTGTGGCTGCACGCGGTGGCCCGCGGTGGAGTACGGGCCGACCGGGTGCTCCTGGTCGCGCCCCCGTCAGCCGACGTACTCGCCGGGTACGAAGAGGTCGCCGCCTTCGCCCGGCCCGAGGTCACCGCCGCGCAGCTGCGGGACGCCGCGGGCACGACCCGACTCGTGGCCGGGGACGACGACCCGTACTGCCCGGGCGGCGCGGACCGGCACTACGGCCTGCCGCTCGACCTCGACACCGACGTCGTACCGGGTGGCGGACACCTCGACCTGGACGCGGGGTACGGACCCTGGCCGTCGGTCCTCGACTGGTGCCTCGACCCGGCCGTACGGATCTTGGGGCGGACGGGCGGCGGAGCGAGCTCCTGACCGGACCCGGTGAAGTCCGCCACGGTTAGGGCGAGCACTCACGCGTCGGCGACGGAGTCGAACGGCACCTGCCCTCGCGCCACGCCCCGCGCGTCCGCGTCCACCGAGCGCCGCAGCGCCTCGTGCAGCTTCGCCGGGGTGAGTACGCCGAGGAAGCGTGCCCCGTCCAGCACCGCGACCCAGCCCGCGTCGTGCTGGAGCATGACTCCGAAGGCCTGCTTCAAGGGGACGCCCACCGGCACCCAGGAGTTCATCCGGTGCGCGAGGTCGCGGACCGAGCCGCCGGTGGCGAGTTCGTCGACGCCGACCCATCCGTGCAGGTCGCCCCCCTCGTCCAGCACCACGGCCCATCTGGCGCCTTCCGTCCGCAGCCGGGCGGCGGCTCGCTCGGCGGGCTCGTCCAGGCGGGCGATCGGCGGCTGTTCGAGGTCCTCGGCCTGGATCTCGGTCACCGACAGCCGCTTCAGACCGCGGTCCGCGCCCACGAACTCGGCGACATAGGGCGTGGCGGGCGTGCCCAGCACCGCTCCCGGCGTGTCGAACTGCTCGATGCGCCCCTGCCCGTACACCGCGATCCGGTCACCGAGCCGCACCGCCTCCTCGATGTCGTGCGTGACCAGCAGCACCGTCTTGCGCACCGCCGCCTGCATCCGCAGGAACTCGTCCTGCAACTGCTCCCGCACCACCGGGTCGACCGCGCCGAACGGCTCGTCCATGAGCAGGACCGGCGGGTCGGCGGCCAGCGCCCGCGCCACCCCGACCCGCTGCCGCTGACCGCCGGACAACTGGTCCGGATAACGCGAGCCGTACGTCTTCGGGTCCAGGCCCACCAGATCGAGCAGCTCGGCCGCGCGCGCCCGCGCCCTCGCCTTCTTCCAGCCGACGAGCGACGGCACGGTCGCCGTGTTGTCGAGGACGGTCCGGTGCGGGAACAGCCCGACCTGCTGGATGACGTAGCCGATGCGCCGCCGCAGTCGCACGGGGTCCACCGCGGCGATGTCCTCGCCGTTCACGAAGATCCGCCCGGACGTCGGCTCGATGAGCCGGTTGACCATCATCATGGTCGTCGTCTTGCCGCAGCCCGACGGGCCGACAAGGGTGACGAGTTCGCCCTCGGCGACCTCGAAGGAGAGATCGTCCACAGCCGTCGTACCGTCCGGATAACGCTTGGTGACCTGCTCGAACCGGATCATTTCCTCACGCTAACGGCGCCGCTGGGCCCCCGCCGTGTGGGCGGTGCCGGAGGGGGAACCCGTGGATGATGGACGAGCACGCGGGCATCCACGGGTCGTACTGGATCGAGACGGCGCCGCCCGGCGAACCAGCGCCCACGGCAGAGGGCGAGATCGCCGTCGACGTCGCCGTCGTCGGCGCGGGCATCGCCGGGCTCAGCACGGCCTGGGAGCTGGCGCGGCGGGGCCTGGGCGTCGCCGTACTGGAGGCCGATCGCGTCGCCGCCGGCGTCACCGGGCACACCACGGCCAAGCTCAGCGCGCTCCACACACTGGTCTACGAACAGCTCCGCAGCACCCGTGGCGCCGAAGCCGCGCGGCTGTACGCGCGCTCGCAGACGGAGGCGATCCGGCGCGCCGCCGAGATCGTGGACCTGCTCGGCATCGACTGCGACTGGGAGGACACGTCGGCGTACACCTACGTCCGGGACGCGGCCCGCGCCGACGAACTGCGGGCCGAGGCCGCGGCGGCAGCGGAGGCCGGTCTGCCCGCCGAGTACGTGACCGAGACGGAGCTGCCGTTCCCGGTCGCGGGCGCGGTCCGGGTCGACGAGCAGGCCCAGTTCCACCCCCGCAAGTATTTGCTGGCGCTGGCCGACGACATCCGGCGCCTCGGCGGCGTCGTGCACGAACGGACCCGGGTGGTCGGCCTCAAGGAGGGCGAACCCTGTGTGCTGACGACCGAGACCGGGGCGAAGGTGCACGCCGGCGACGTGGTGGTCGCCACCCACTACCCGGTCTTCGACCGGGCGCTGCTCTTCAGCCGTCTCTCGCCGCGCCGCGAACTGGTCGTGGCCGCTCCCATCGACGAGACCAAGGCGCCGGGCGGTATGTACATCACCCCCGAGCAGAACACCCGCTCACTGCGCACGGCCCCGCTCGGCGACGGAAAACGCCTGCTCATCGTGACCGGGGACCACTTCACGCCCGGCGCCGGCGGCGACGTGGAGGCACGGTTCGAGAACCTGGCGAACTGGGCGGCGGACCACTTCGGCGACATCACCGTCACCCACCGGTGGGCCACCCAGGACAACGACTCCACCGACTCCGTGCCGCTCGTCGGAGCACTGCACCCCGCGAGCCGTCACGCGTACGTGGCCACCGGATTCGGCGGCTGGGGACTCAGCGGCGGCATCATGGCGGGCCGCCTGCTCTGCGACCGCATCACCGGGCGGATCAACCCGTGGAGCGATCTGTACGACCCCCGCCGCATCGCCTCCGTCGTACGCGAGGGCGCGACCTTCCTCAAGCACCAGGCCGGGGTGGCGCGGCACTTCGTCGGCGACCGGCTGCCACCCCAGTCGGGACCCTCGGTGGACGACATCGCCCCGGGCGACGGCGCCGTCGTCCAGGTGTCCGGCGGACGCTGCGCCGTCCACCGGGACAAGGCGGGAGAACTGCACGCGGTCTCCGCGCGCTGCACGCACCTGGGCTGCCTCGTGGCGTTCAACCGCGCCGAACAGGCCTGGGAATGCCCGTGCCACGGCTCCCGGTTCGACCCGGACGGCCGGATCGTGCAGGGCCCCGCCGTACGGCCGCTGGAGCCGCGCGACCTCTGAACGCGCTCCGCGCGGGCTCGGTCCCGACGCCCCTTCAGGTCACCAGGATGACCTCAAGGGTGCGCGGACCGTGCACGCCTTCGACCCGGTCCAGTTCGATGTCGCTGGTGGCCGACGGACCGGAGATCCACGTCAACGGGCGGGCCGGGTCGAGGCGTTCGAGGGCCTGGGGCACCGAGGAGACGACCTGGTCGGGCACGCGGACGACACAGATGTGGTGGTCGGGCACCAGGGTGATGCGGCGGCGGCCCTGGTCGGGGCTTCCGTCCAGTACGAGGGTGCCGGTCTCGGCGATGGCCACCGCACACGCCGTGACCACACCGGCGACCCCGTCGAGGTCGTGCGGTGTGCTGTCGGCCCGGTCCGGGAAACGGGTGACATCCGTGCCGGCCAGCCATGTCTCGTCCAGGCCGGGCGGAACGAGCACGGACGACGCCTTCCGGTCCGCCAGCAACCCGGCGATCACGTCTGCCAGTTCACCGGCGGTGCAGCGGTGCACGATCGCCCGGTACTCCGCCAGGTTCTCGGCGAGCAGATCCACCGTCTGCTCGACGCTCCGCTCGCCGTGCTCGCGGACGTAGGCGCGCTCGATGGCCTGCTCGTACGGTGGGTCGTCCGGCCGTGCCGCCGGTACGTCCGCGAGCGCGCGCCGCACCCGGCCCAGGATCCGTTCCCTGCTGCTCACTTGGCGTCCTTTCCACCGTGCGTGCGCTGCCACCAGTCGCGGAACGGCTCCGCGGGCACCGCCGGCAGGTCCCGGGTACCGCTCCACGCCTTGCCCGGGCCGGGCAGCGTGCGCGGATGGAAGCGGCGGGTGCGCGACGCGAGCCGCTGGCCGGTGCGCAGCGCGCCGGGGTG